>CAZTHY010000065.1:0-6749 GCA_964613205.1 uncultured Oscillospiraceae bacterium | reverse complement strand
TGTTATCGTATGCCCCAAACTCACGCTGAATGGTTTCCTCTGAGGCAAGCAGGTAACTGACCTGCACATACAGCTTTTCACCCTGCTTATCGCAAACAAAGTCGATCTCTTTATCGCCGGTTCTGCCCACGGTAACATGGTAGCCGCGGCGCAGAAGTTCGAGATAGACAATGTTCTCCAAAATCAGGTTAATATCCCGCATATTGCCGCCAAAGACTGCCTCACGGATGCCGTGATCGGCAATATAATACTTCTCATTGGAGGACAGGATCTGCTTGCCCTGCAAATCTTCCCGCTTGACCTGATAGAACAGGTATGCGTCGCAGCAGTATTTGATATAGTTCAGAATGGTCTCCGGAGCAACGGTACGCTGCTCGTTTTTCAGGAACTTGGCAAGAGAGGATGCAGAGAACGTGGTGCCTACATGGGCGATCACATAGGAAATAATGCGTTCCAGCAGATCCACATCCCGAATTTTGTTCCGCTTTACAATGTCCTTGAGCTGAACGGAATTGAAAAGATCGTGGAGGTACAGTTTGGACGGCGCATCCTCATAGCGGATGTTGGCAAGGTAGGGCATACCGCCCGACAGGAGATACTTCTGGAAGGCTTTTTGCACCGGCTCGTTGGGTGCAATGGGGCGGTACAGTTCCAGAAACTCTGCAAAAGAGAAGGGATAGATGACAAACTCCACATAGCGACCACCCAGATAGGTGGACAATTCACCGGACAGCAGCTTGGCATTGGAGCCGGTGATGTAGATGTCGCAATCCAGCGTGACACGGAACGAGTTGATGCACTTCTCCCAGTCCTTGACCTCCTGAATTTCGTCAAAGAACAGGTAGACTTTGCCCTCGATATTCGCAGACCGTTTCGTGATCTCATCGTGGAGTGCATTGGCGGTTTGCAAATGGGCGTAGTTCATATCCTCAAAATTGATGGAGATAAACTGCGCCGGACTGACACCGGATTCCACCAATTCCTCTCGGATCAAGTCCAGCATAACAGATTTGCCACAGCGGCGAATACCGGTCATCACCTTAATCAGCTCCGTTCCGATAAAGGGACGGATGCGCTTCATATACAGTTCTCGTTTGATCATAGGAATACCCCTCCTTTTCCGTGGCTGATGACAGTGTACCACATTTATATCTGAATTTCAATGGCAAATTCAGAATTTTATCAGTTATAACTGATAAAATCCAAAATGCGACAACATTCGACAGTTACACTTTTGAATCGCACCATCAGGGGCGGCGATTGACTTTTTTTCTTCCGCGATGTACACTATAAAAGAGAGATTCCCATTCGACACAAGGGGGGTGTATGCCATGTATCTGACCGCCAACGAGATCGCCAAAGCGCTGGGACTGTCCACGGAGACCATCCGCTACTACGTCCGCGAGGGGCTGCTGTCGCCCCACCGGAACGAGAGCAACGGCTACTGGGAGTATTCATCGGAGGACTTGCTGCGCCTGACGGACATCCTGTTCTACCGCAGTATGTCCCTCACCATTCCCGACATCAAGGCCATCATGCTGGACGATCTGCCTTTGCAGGACATCCAGCAGCTATTGGAGCGGCGGAAAAGCGCCCTCATCGCGGAGATACGGGAGAAGATGGACACCCTCCACGAGCTGCAAATCTGGAGCGAGCTCCACATGGAGGAAATGCGGTCGCTGGGGACGTACCGCGTCGGCACCATGCCACCGGCCTACCGGCGGCGGGGCTGCTACGACACGAGCCAGCACATGGCATCGTATCTGCGGGGCGCCTTCGACTTTGAAAAGGGCAACTGGATGGACGTGTCGCTGTCCTTCTTCTATGACGCACAGGAGGAGCGGTTGGAGCGGTATTTAGCGCTGCTGGGGGACGTGCGGCTGAAGCCCTCCAACCTGCAAAGCGACATCATCGTGGAGGAAGCGTCCCGCTGCCTCATCACCGAGGTGCTGTACAACGAGGACACGGTGGAAATGCTGCGCCCCATCATGGAGTATGCCGATAGTCACAGCATCCGTCTCGCCGGCAAATTCTACGGGCGGGAGAACACCAACTACTTTGAAAAGGGCAAGCGGAAGGCCATCTACTGCATTTACGCCGTGATGGCGTAAAAAAATATAAATTTGGTATTGACCTCGGAGTTACTCCGAGGTTTATACTTACCTATTATCGGATGAATATTTATTCACCACTTACCGGATGGTTTCCGGTGGAAAGGAGACCCCATGCTGAAACCGAAAAAGCTGTCGGTGGGCGACACCATCGGCATCGTCACCCCCGCCAGTCCGGCGGAGAAGCCCTATGAGCTGCACCGTGCCTGCCAATTCCTGGAGGAAATGGGCTTTCGCACCGTGGTAGCGCCCCATGCGGATCTCCGCAAGGGCTTCGTGGCCGCGTCGGAGGAGGAACGTGCCGCCGACATCAACGCCATGTTTGATGACCCCACCATCGACGCGGTGTGCTGCGCCCGAGGGGGCTACGGCAGCGCACAGGTCATCCGCCATCTGGACTTTGACACCATCCGACGACATCCCAAGATATTCACCGGCTTTTCCGACATTACATCGCTGCATCTGGCCATCAACGCGCTGGCAGGGCTGGTGACGTTCCACGGCCCCGGCGTGGCCCGCTTCAATCCGGAGGAGCTGACGGACTACACCAAGGAGTATTTCTTCAAGGCCATCACCGGTGAGGAACCGGTGGGTGAGATCAAGCCGGCCGACGAGAAGAAGTGGATCCACTCCATCCACGGCGGCGCGGCGGAGGGAGAGCTGGTCGGCGGCAACCTGACGCTGCTGTGTGCGTCTCTCGGCACGCCCTTCCAGCCCGACACGAAGGGCAAGGTGCTGTTCGTGGAGGACATCGACACGGAGCCCTGGATGATGGACAACAACATGAGCCACCTGCGCAACGCGGGACTTTTGGACGAAGTGGCCGCCGTGGTGGTGGGCGAGTGCAAGGGCTGCGAGCCCTACGACTACAAGCCCGGGTTCCTGTGCGACACCTGCGTGGAGGAGGTATTCGAGTACTACCTCAAGCCGCTGGGTGTGCCGGCGCTGTACGGCCTGCCGCTGGGACATACTCCCGACATGGCCACGCTGCCGCTGGGCGTCCGCGTCCGGCTGGACGGCGACAAAAAGACGCTGACCGTGCTGGAACGGGGCGTTACCGATTAAATAAAGAGAAAAACATCAATTTTGTTGATAATAGGAGGACTTTCCCATGAAAAAACTGCTTGCCATCCTGTTGTCCCTGGTGATGCTGCTGGGCGTATGTACCGCCTGCGGCGGTGGGGACAACGCCGGTACCGCCGAGGACGAGGTCATCTTCAAGGTGGCCATCAACAGCGGCTACGACACCCTCAATCCCTTCTCCACCGAGTCCATGATGGTCTATGACTTTCTGAACTTCTGCTACGACTCCCTCATCGCCTACGACGATGACTTCAACGCCATCCCCCGTCTGGCGGAGAGCTGGGAGCCCAGCGACGACGGCCTGACGTGGACGTTCCATCTCCGTCAGGACGCGGTGTTCTCCGACGGTGAGCCTGTGACCTCTGCCGACGTGAAGTGGACGTACGAAAACGCCATCGAGAGCTATATGTACTCCACCCATGCCGACGGCTTTGAGTCCATCGAGTGCCCCGACGACTACACCGTGGTGTTCCACTGCGCCAGCCCCAAGGCGGATATGCTCTATCAGATCATCCCCATCCTGCCTGAGCATATCTGGAGCGCCGTGGACGACATTCTGACCTACGAAACCGAGGACGTGGTGGGTTCCGGCCCGTTCGTCTATGATGCCTCCCGCAGCGCCAACGGCAACGTGGCCTTCGTCCGCAACGACAACTACTGGGGTCAGAAGCCCTATGTGGACGTGCTGGTGTTCACCCTCTACGACAACTACGACACCATGGTACAGGCCATGCAGATGGGCGAAGTGGACGCCTGCTATGAGCTGGATCAGACCCAGTATGTGAAGCTCAGCGGCGGCACCGATGCCTATGTGGAGCTGTACGAGAGCTTCGGCGAGGAGCACCTTGCCTACAACATGATGAACGAAGTCACCGGCGATCAGGTCGTCCGTTACGCCATCGACTACTGCTTCGACCGTGAGAACGCGGCGGAGATGGCCTACGGCGGTCTGCTGGAAGTGGGCTACGGCATCGTCAACAACCCGGGCTACAAGTACACCCCCGACGAGGATATTTTCCGTGAGCTGAACATTGACAAGGCCAACAAGCTGCTGGATGACGCCGGTTACATCGACACCGACGGCGACGGCATCCGTGAGCGGAACGGCCAGCCCCTGTCCCTGGAACTGGTCACCGCCTCCGAGCGCAGCTCCTGGCAGTCCGCCGTGGTGAACATGATGATCACCAACTGCGCCAAGGCCGGCATCGAGATTACCTGGACCACGCTGGAAAAGGTCACCATGTGGGATACCTGCTGTGACGGCAGCCCCGACTGGCAGCTCTATCTGGATGGTTGGGGCGGCGACGCCTTCCCCGGCTTCATCCTGTGCCTGTTCCAGGATTGGGAGACGCTGGGCTACTCCACCACCAGCTACTCCAACCCCGACTTTGACGCGGCCTATGAGAAGGTCATCACCTCCGTGGACGAGGAAGAGCGCGCCGCTGCCATCGAGGAGTGCCAGCGCATCCTCTACGTGGACAATCCTTACACCGTCATCGGCTATGACCGCAGCGTGCAGGCCATCTCCAACCGCTGGACGGGCTTCTCCACCGACGGTATCGGTCTTTTCGCCAACGAGCGTATCGACACCTACGTCAACGTAAGACCGGCTGCCTGAGCGTAAATGTATGTACGGGGTGCGCCGTATCACCGGCGCACCCCTCTATTCTATTTATTCCGGAGGTGACGGAATTTGACGAAAAAGATACTGAAAAAGCTGCTCTTTGCCCTCATCACTATCCTGTTCGTGGTGGCGTTCAACTTCTTCCTGTTCCGTATCATGCCCGGCAACGCCGAGACCATTATCGCCAAGAGCACCACCTCGCAGGCGGTAAAAGACCGGCTGCTGGCGGAGGCGGGGCTGGATAAGCCCCTTATGACCCAGTTCACCATCTACATGGGCGACCTGCTTACCGGCGACTTCGGCGACGCCTTCAACACCTACGACGGCAAGCAGGATGTGCTGTCCATCATCGCAGGGCGCATTCCCAACACGGTGATATTGCTGGTGGCGGCGGAGGTCATCGCCATCGTGTTAGGCTTGCTGGTGGGTGTGATCTGCGCCTGGAAGCGGGGAACGGCGCTGGACACCGGACTGCTGTCCGGCTCACTGGTGCTGTATTCCATGCCCACGTTCTGGTTTGCCATGGTGCTGATCTTCGTGTTCTGCGTGGGACTGCGGTGGTTCCCCACCGGCGGCATTACCACCGCCGGCACCAACTATGTGGGCTGGCGGCATATACAGGACTATGTGCAGCACATGATCCTGCCCATGCTGTGTATGGGCATTCTGATGCTGGGCAGCTACGCCATTCTGATGCGCAGCACCATGATCGACGTGCTGACGGAGGACTACATCACCACCGCCCGCGCCAAGGGCTTCTCCACCCGCTACATCCTGATGAAGCACGCCATGCCCAACGCCATGCTGCCCATGATCACCGTCATCGCCATGAACCTTTCGCTGGTGCTGGGCGGCGCTATACAGTTGGAAACACTGTTTTCGTGGCAGGGGCTGGGCAAGCTGATGTACGAGGCGCTGATGCGCCGTGACTACCCGCTTTTGCAGGGCTGCTTCGTCATTACCACCGTGGCGGTGGTGGTGACCAACTTCATCACCGACACCCTGTACGCGCTCATCGACCCGCGGGTCAGAAATTAGGGGGGTGACGGTATGACTTTATCCCATGAAAGCCGCGCTTTGAAGCGTGAACTGCGCCGCCGCCGGAGACGGGACTTCTTCCGTCAGACCTACGGCAACACCATGGCGCGTATCGGTATGTTCATCATCCTCTTCTTCGTGCTGATGGCCGTCATCGGCCCCATCATCATGCCCTTCAAGACCACCGACATCGCCTCCAGCCGTGCCGAGATCTTCAACGCCCCCTCCGCCGCCCACCTGCTGGGCACCGACAATTTGGGCCGTGACGTGCTGGCGTATCTCATGAGCGGCGCGCGGTCGTCCCTGTTCGTGGGCATCACCGCCACGCTGATCTCCATGGTGCTGGGCACCCTCATCGGCATCACCGCCGGTTATTTAGGCGGCTGGGTGGACACGCTGCTGATGCGTATCACCGACTTCTTCCTGGTGCTGCCGTGGCTGCCCTTCTGCATGGTGCTGGCCGCCATTCTGGGCAACAGTATGTGGAACATCATCCTCGTCATCGGTCTTACCGGCTGGGCGGGCACCGCCCGCGTCATCCGCGCACAGACGCTGTCCGTCCGTGAGCAGCAGTATGTGGAGCGCACCGTGTCGCTGGGTGCGGGAAAGTGGCACATCATGGTGCGCCACATCCTGCCCAACGTGTTCCCGCTGGTGTTCTCCGAGAGTATCCTCATCATTTCCAGCTCCATTCTGACGGAGACGTCGCTGGCCTTTTTGGGCTTGGGCGACCCCACCAATCCCAGCTGGGGCACCATGCTCAACGACGCCTATTCCACCGGCGCCATGAACAACGGCGCATGGTGGTACTTCATCACCCCGGGTATCTGCGTCATTTTGGTGGCACTGGGCTTTACGCTGATGGGCTACGCCTTTGACGAGATCCTCAACCC
>CAZTHY010000064.1:0-6841 GCA_964613205.1 uncultured Oscillospiraceae bacterium | reverse complement strand
ACGATGTAGATGGCAGAGGTGTTCATCTCCGCGATGTGGCCGCAGCTCATCATGGAGAAGCCGTGGAAGGGGTGGAAGGCGTTGGCGTAGCGGTACTTGCGGATGTACTCCTCGTTGGTGGCGAAATACTCGCCGTAGCGATCCATGTCCGCCAGCGTGTTCATGTGGTCGTGCTGGAACAGCTCGTACAGCTCCCGCAGGTACGGCCAGCGCTCGTCGTGGAAGTAGCCGTTGCAGATAGAGGAGCAGATGATGACGCAGTTGTCCTTCATCACCCGCTTGTGGCGGATGACCTGTGCGCTCAGCGCCTGCATCATCTGAATGGGGTTGGTGCCCATGCCGTCACCGTAGTGGAAGTTCTGAGGCATACCGAACACCATCACGTCGTACTTCTCCTCGGCGAAGGGGACGTAGGTGCGCTTGTTGGCGATTTTCCAGCTCTCCGGCTGCATCACGGCGGCGTAGCCGGAGTAGACGGCGATCTGACGGGAGTAGGTGTCCAGCACCGCGTCGCAGCAGAAGAAGGGATGACCCATCTTCTCCTCCATGTGCATACCGATCTCGTCGAACTTGGTGCGCATCAGGCTGTGGCCGGACACGGGGGTGAAATCGTCGCGGTGCATCACCTTGGGTACATGGTGGGAGGCGATGGAGCGCCAGTGGGTGATACCGGTGGCGCAGTGCTTGTAGCCGCCGGAGTAGCCGCCGTAGGGGTTGCCCTGGGTGTGGCCGATGAGAATGGGAATGTCGCAGTCGTAGACGTACTTGTTCATCAGCACCGGATCGCCCCGCTTCGTAAGACCCAGGTCGATCATGTGGTCGGGATCCTCGGAGTCGTGGGAGGTGATCTGATTCGTCCAGTAGAAGTCGTTAAACAGCTTCTCGCCCAAAATCTGCTTCATCTCCGCCACGGTAGCACGGGGATGGAGACCGTTGGAGAACAGCAGCAGGATGTCCTCCTTCCGCACGCCGGCGGCGTACAGCTCGTCGAGACAGGCGGTGATGCTGACCTTCCGGTGGGCAGTGGGCTGGCAGCCGCCCTTGACGATGTCGGGGATGACGAACACCACCGTCTTGCCCGGGGCAGCCAGCTCCCGCAGGGGCTTCATGCCCATGGGGTGGCGGATAGACTCCAGCGTGGCGGCGTACAGGCTGTCCCAGTCCTGGGGGAGACATTCGGGGTCGGCCACCGTCTTGCCCGGGATAAATACGTCGGTGTTGTCCGGCAGCTCGGCGCTCATAAGGCCGTGGCCGTATTCAAAATCCAGCTTCATGGTGTTCCTCACTTTCCAAGGTACGTTCTGATGATCTCCAAATATTCCTCGGGGTAGAAGCCGATCTCCCCCTGAAAGCGGGTCAGGGCGATAAGCCCGCCGTCGATCTCGGGGATGGAGGCCAGCATTTCCGCGTTGTCCACCTTCAGACCGCCGCCGTACACCACGTCGATGCCGCCGGTGACTTCCTTGACGAAGCGGGCGATTTTGGTGATGTAGTCCTTGCCGGCAGGCGTCTTGCCGGGGCCGATGGACCAGATAGGCTCGTAGCCGATGACCACCTTGCTCTTGTCCACGCCGTCAAGACCGATCTCCAGCTGCTCCCGCAGCACCTCGTCCCAGCGGTCGAGTTCCGTGTCCTTCTCGCCGATGCAGTACAGGACGGTCATGCCGTTTTCCACCGCAAGGCGAATCTCCTGATTCAGCAGCCGGTTGACGGCCTTGGTGTCGGTGACACCGGCCTCCGCCAGAATGCCCATCTTGTCGTTGCGCTCCTCGCAGTGGCCGATGATGGTGGCGTTTACGCCCATGGCCAGCATAGCGGAGACGGGGCGGTTGGTGGTGAAGGCGCCGAAGTTGCCGCCTACGGCGGTGTTCATGCGGTAGACGCTCTGACAGCCGATCTGCACGGGGCTGCCCTCACTTTTGGCAGCCACGGCGGAGAGAAGGTGCGCCTCCGGCAGGTACTGGACGAACTCCACCTCGGCGGGGTCGTACTGCTTCAGGGCGTCCTGCGTCTCGCGGACGATGTAGCCGCCCCAGTCCGCCATAGCGGCGATACGGTTGACACCGCCGTAGGTGGGCGGCACGTCGAACCGTTTCAGATTCAGAAAAATATGCTTCATAACTTACCTCAAAATCGCGTAATCCGGCATTTCGTCCATCATCAGGGGCATGGCGTAGTCGAAGAACCGGTCGTCGATGCGGTTGCCCTCCACGATCCATTCCAGCGGGAACTTCTTCTCCACGTTGGCCACCTTTTCCAGCGGCGTTAAGAACAGGTCGAAGGTGTATTCTGCGCCGCGATGACCGTCGATGGCCACCATGCAGCCGGTCTCACCGGCCAGCGCCGCTTCCACCGCCTTTTTGCCTACGGCGTAGGCTTCCAGTTGGTCAATGCGGGAGGCGTAGGGGATGGCGGCTCTGCCCAAAAGACCGGGCTTTTCGGCGCGGGACTTGATGTTCAGCTTTTGGATGATAAGGTCGGTGACGTGCTGGGCGGTGCCGCCGGGGATGACGTGGCCGAAGCCGTCCACAATACCGGTGGAGGCCAGCGGCTTGCCGTCCAGACCGCAGATGCCCTCGGACACCGTCACCAACAGGCCGCGTCCCTTCGCCCAGGCGGATTCGATGTCCGCCAGCATTCTGCTCTCGTCCACCGGCAGCTCCGGCAGGTACGTCAATACCTCGCAGTTGGTGGCTCTCGCCGCCAGTGCCGATGCTGCCGTGACCCAACCGGCGTTGCGCCCCATCAGCTCCAGCACCACCACATGGATGGGCAGCCCCGAAGCGTCCAGCGCCAATTCGCAGCTTGCCTCCGCCGCATAGCGGGCGGCGGAACCGAAGCCGGGGCAGTGGTCGGTGATGTCCAGGTCGTTGTCCATGGTCTTGGGAATGCCGATGACCTGCACGTCCAGACCCTCGGACTCCGCCAGCTTGGCTACCTTGTAGCAGGTGTCCATGGAGTCGTTGCCGCCGTTATAGAAGAAGCAGCCGATATTAAACTTTTTCAGCGTTTCGATGACGGTGGGGTAGTCCTCGTCCGTCAGCTTCCGGCGGCAGGAGCCGATGGCGGAAGCGGGGGTGTGGGACAGCTTGGCGATGGTGGCGGCAGGCACGTCCGTCAGGTCGATAAGGTCGCCCTTCAGAATGCCCTCGGCACCGAAGCGGGCGGCGTAGATCTTATCCACCTTGCCGCTGGCTCTCGCCGTTTCTACCACGCCTTGCAGCGAGGTGTTGATGACCGCCGTGGGGCCGCCGCCGTGGGCGACTAAAATATTCACTCCCATGGCCGCCCTCAGATACCCGCCTTGCGGTAGCGCTCGGCCATCTCGTCCAGCGTCACGTTCTCCACCAGCGGCGCTTTGCCGTAGGAGTCGAAGTCCACGATCAGGGTGCCGACGGCCTCCTTCACGCCCTTTTCAATGGCGTTGACGATCAGCGCCACGTCGTCGTTGGGCACCACGCCGTACATCACCGTGTCCATGATGGGGGGCAGGAACACACGGGGATCGAAATCGGAGGTCTTGGCGCACAGCAGGTCGTAGATGGGCTTGATGGATTCGTGGTCGCGGAGTGCGGGGTTGTACCAGAACAGCTCCCGCAGGTTGCGGGTGACGGCCAGACGGATGTCGGTGTCCACGTTGATCTTGGCAATGCCCAGCTTGGAGACTTCCTTGAGCTGATCCTTGGGGATGCCGTGGGCGTTGGTGATGGTGCCGCCCAGCGCGTTGATCTCGCTGACGATGTACTGGGGCACGGTGGAAGAACCGTGGGACACCAGCGCGCAGAAGATGCCCTCGTGACGGAGGCACTCCTTGGTGGCGATGGCGATCTCCTTGCGGATGACGGCACCGGCACCCTTGTTGGCGCCGTGCTTGGTGCCGTAGGAGATGGCCAGCGCGTCCACGCCGGTGGCCTTGATGAACTTCACCGCGTCCAGCGGATTGGTATAGGTAGAGGTGGCGGAGAACACATGATCCTCCACACCGGCCAGCACGCCCAGCTCACCCTCCACGGTGACGCCCCGCTCATGCGCCAGCTTCACCACTTCACGGGTCAGGGCGATGTTGTCCTCGAAGGGCAGACTGGAACCGTCGATCATCACGGAGGTATAGCCGCCGTCCATGGCCGCCACGCAGGACTCGATGTTCTTGCCGTGGTCGAGGTGGAGCGCCACAGGGATGGAGCTGGGCTCGGCAAACTGCTTCACCGCCTTGGCGATGTTGTTGGCGCCGATCTTCTTGTCCTCCAGTGTGCCGTTGGCGAAATCGGTGCGGCCGCCCATAAAGGCGTTGGCCAGGTCGGCGCCCTGAATGATGGCGGCGGAGCGGAACATCTCGTGTACCTCGATGACCGCCTTGGCCTGTGCCACGGCGTTGACGTTGAACGCGCCCTGGGCGTAATTGTACTTCTCGGTGGCCTCCAGAATGGCTCTCATGGGAACTAACGACATAAGTATAGCCTCCTCGTTTTCTGTTATGGGAAAGTCCGGATGGGAATTAAGTAATGGACTTTATTTATTATCTGCATTTATTATATACGATTCTTTCCCGTTTGGCAACAGTTCTTTTGCAAAAAGACGTAATTTTTGCAAAAAATCCGTCAAAAAAGCCTGCCGCACGTTGCAGCAGGCTTATTTTCAGCGCAGAAAGTCCATTTCCAGCGTGGTTTCCCACCGCTCCATGGGGGAGAGGACGGCGGCGTGCGCCTTGTCCTCCCACACGCCGGAGCTGTCCGCTCTGTCCGGCAGACTGTGCCACGGCTCGATGCACACGAACTGAGGCCGTCCCGACTGGCTCCACAGCAGGCAGTAGGGGAACCCCACCACGCGGCACGTCACACCGCGGCGGCTGTCCTTTTCGTACAGGCCGACAGTTTCGCAGTCCAGCCCCGCCATGCACCATCCGCCGCCGTCAAACAGGCCGTCCGCCAGCGGCAGCGCCGTCATGTTCTCCTCCAGCAGGAAGGACTTTCCGCTGACCAGCCCCGCCGGTGTCTCCAAGCAGCGGGGCGACTGGGGCGCGGAGAACCGCAGCTCGTAGTCCTCGATGGTGTGATGGTCGTCAAAGGGCACCGCGAACCCGGGGTGAAAGCCGATGCCGAAGGCGAAGGGCGCGTCGTCGGTGTTCTCCACTGTCAGCGTGTGGTACAGCCGCTCTCCCTCCAACCGGAACGTGGCGCAGAACCGAAAGCGGTAGGGGAAGATCTTCCTGCTTTCCTCGTCGCTGTCCACCGCCAGCGTCACGGTGTCCGGTGTTTGGGCAAGCAGCCGATGCTCCATCAGCCGCACTACGCCGTGGGGCGGCGCGTTTTCGATGGTCTTGCCGCGGATGACGGCGCAGCCGCCTTTTAATTTGCCGGTGTAGGGAAACAGCACCGGTGCCTGAAACTTCCACACCGCCGGATCGCCCCGCCATATATGCTCCACGTCGTCGCTTTTCCGGCGGACGCTGACGAGCTGCCCGCCGTGGGTGGAGACGGTGACGCGGAGAACGTCGTTTTCCAGCAAGTAATTCATGGTGCCCTCCTCAGCCGTTGTACAGGAACTCCCGAATCACCACCGCCGCGCCGCCCAGCGCGCCCCGATCGGGGTCGTAGGGCAGAAAGCTGACGCGGGTTTTCATCCGGTGGACGAGGAACATATTCCGCTCCGCCGCCGTCATCAGCCGGTGGCGGTTTGCCTCCAGCTGGAAAATGCGGCCATCCACCACCACCATGCGGGGGCTGATAAGGTTGATGACGTTGGCCAGCGCAATGCCCAGGTAGTCGATGACGTTGTCCATGATGGTGTTTACGCCGTCGTCGCCGTCGCCCTGGGCTTGCAGCACCGCCTCCATGGTCAGACCGTCGGGGTCGCCGCAGTACCGCCGCAGCGCACAGTCCGGTGACGAGCGCATCAGTGCGCGGCACTCGCCCAAAATGGCGCGCTCGCCCGCCACCGCCTCCAGACAGCCGTGGTTGCCGCAGGTGGGACACACCGCCCCGCCCCGCTCCACCACCATGTGGCCGATCTCGCCGGCGGCGGCCTTGTCGCCGTACAGCACACGGTCGCCTACGATCATCTGACAGGCGATACCATAGTATACCGACAGGTAGGCGAAGGGTTCCTCCTTCACCATTCGGCCGAAGATCTCGGCGGCGATGACCTTGGCGCGGACGTTGTTCTCAATGTACACCGGCAGACCGAGGAAGTCGGACAGCTCCTGCACCACCGCGTGTTCCGTCCAGCCGTCGTGGAACGTGGTGTAGATCTTCCCCTCATGGCCGCTGATGAGGCCGGGCAGCGCAATGCCTACGCCCAATACCTCCTGCCCCGCCGCGAACTCCGACAGGAACGCCGGTATCTCCTGCCGCAGCCGCTCCATGGTGGCGCTGTACTCGTCCAGCGGCGCATCCATCCGCCGCCGTGCCAGAATTTTGCCGCTGAAATCCGTCAGTACGAGGTTGGTGTAGTAGGGGCCAAGGTCAACGCCGCATACGCAGTAGGCGTCCGGCACGAATTCCAGCATCACGCGGGGTCGCCCCGCGCTGACCTGCGGCGTGGGGTCACGGCGCTCCCGCACCAGTCCCTGCGCCAGCAGCGGCGCCACGATAGCGCCCACCGCAGGGGTAGTCAGCTCCAGATTCCGCGCGATCTCCACACGGGAAATAGGGCTGTTGATGTAAAGCTGCTTCTTCACCAACCGCGAGTTGATGTGCTTCTGCTCAATTTGATTGACCGATCTCTCTTCCATAAGCGCCTCGCAAAAGTGTGATATAGGGGCGAAAAACGAAACCGAACCCACCCCGATAGGATAAGGCTCGGAACAACGACAAAACAGGCATAACGCCATATACTACCGGAA
>CAZTHY010000063.1:2051-6856 GCA_964613205.1 uncultured Oscillospiraceae bacterium | reverse complement strand
TTGCGTCTCCGTGGTGCGGTGCAATGGGTCGATGTGGGCATCGACCCCTACGAAATGTTCGCCGCGCTGCGGCGAAACGGCGGGGTGAGGTGCAGTGGAGCGAAGCGGAACAAATACCCTTGGGGTGCACCCCGCCCTACGCACGTTCGCCGTTACCCTTTCCGTTCACCGCTCCCCATCCCAATAACCGCACAAAACCCCGCCATCGGCGGGGTTTTGCTGTGTGTGTTCGTTAGGAGAGAGAGAAAATCACATAAGGAAGTGTGGTTCCTTTGGACAATGATATAGTACCCAATAAAAATAGCGGAATCATGAAATCCACATGAACTTTTTGTGAATTTGTTCCCTACATGAACTTTCTGCTCTCCGCCACGGCCATCTGGTCGCAGCGGTTGTTCTTCTCGTTTTCGGCGTGGCCTTTTACCCAGTGGCAGCGGACTTGATGGACGGCCAGCAGCGGCAGCAGCTCCTGCCACAAGTCCACGTTCAGCACCGGCTTGCGGTCGGCCTTGATCCAGCCCCGCTTCTGCCAGCCGTAAAGCCAGCCCTTGTCCAGCGCGTCCACCACATATTTGGAGTCGGCGTACAGCTCCACGATGCAGGGTTCTTTCAGCAGTTGGAGGGCGCGGATGAGGGCGGTCAGCTCCATGCGGTTGTTGGTAGTGGGGTTTTCGCCGCCGGAAAGCTCCCGTTCGACGCCGTTGTAGCTGAGGATCGCGCCCCAGCCCCCCGGCCCCGGGTTCCCGCTGCAAGCCCCATCGGTGTAGATGGTGATGGTTTTCATGTTTTTTATGATATTAATGTTGGTGGGACGTTTGTTGGCCTCCCCTTTTTAAAGGGGAGGTGGCACGGCGAAGCCGTGACGGAAGGGATAGCCCCGCCGCAGCGGAATCCCCTCAGTCACCCTTCGGGTGACAGCTCCCCTTACAAGTAAGGGGAGCCTATTCAACCTCAATCACCCTCACCCTCTCCCCTATCACGCAGAACCTCACGTCCCTCCCCCCGAACTTCATGCCGTAGACCCTTTCGGGGTCGGACTGGTATTGGGGGCGGGGGTCGGCGGCGAGGGCGGAGAGGAGACTGGGGCGGAGGTCTTGCGGGAACTGCTCCAACAGCTCAGCGGGGCAATCCACCGCTAACTTCTCCCCTGCCGGTGCGGCGGCAAAGCCGCCTTTCGCGTCGGGGATGGCGTCGGCGTAGGGCAGGTAGGGCTTCACGTCGAAAATCGGCGTGCCGCTGACCATATCGGCGCCGCGGACGTACAGCACCGGCGCTTCCGGTTCGTCCAGCGCGATACGCTCCAGCTTCACGGCGGACAAGCCCAGCCCATTCGGCCTGAACGGTGACCGTGTGGCGAACACCCCCAGCCGCTGGTTGCCGCCGAGACGCGGCGGGCGGACGGTGGGCGACCAGCCGGTACGCAGCGCCTGATGGAACTGCCACACCAGCCACACATGGGAAAAGCCCTCCAAGCCCCGCACCGCGTCCACGTCGCGAAACTCCGGCGTGAACACCACGCGGCCTGTGCAGTCGGCAATGCCGCTCTGCCGCGGCACGCCGAACTTCTCGTCAAAGGGCGTTTCGATGTAGGCGATGGGTGTGATGGCCGCCACGTCAGCGCTCCCTCCGTCCTGTGTCGGTCAGGTGCGCCTTGATGTCCTTGGGCAGGCGGAGCATACGGTAGAGCTCCCCCGCCACGATGAACACCATGCCCACCGCCAGAATCCACACGTTATGGAACTTACTGGTCAGCAGGAAAATCAGCAGCAGGAGCAGGAGCAGCCCCATATTGATGCGGCTGTTGCCGTACTCGATGTCCTGCAATTCCTCGCTTTTGAAGTAGATGACCTTGTTATAGGCAAATTCCGTCCGCTTGGCGGGGTCGTGGTACAGCGTCTTGACGAAATACTGCCACCGCGTCAGGGGGACTTTACTCTCGCGTGGGGCGCTCATTCGCTCACCTCCGGTGTGTCGTCCTTCTCCTCGGGGTCGGCCAGCGCCAGCGAAATGACGCGGTCGCCCTCTTCTCTGAAGCGCATGACGATAACGCCCTGTGTGGCGCGTCCCGCCACGCGGATGCTCTCGGTAGGTGTCCGCAGCAGGATGCCCGCCGCCGTCACCAGCAGCAGGTCTTCGCTGCCGTCCACCAGCTTCATGCCCACCACCGCGCCGGTCTTGTCGGTGCAGGCGTAGTTGCGGATGCCGAGACCGCCGCGCTGGGTGATGCGGTATTCCTCGATGGGTGTCCGCTTGCCGTAGCCCTTCTCAGTGATGGACAGCACCGTCTTGCCCTCGTCGGCACGGGCAGCGCCGATGACGTAATCGCCTTCCCGCAGACGGATACCACGCACGCCTACGGCGGCGCGACCCATAGCGCGGACGTCGCCTTCCTCGAACACCACCGCCTGCCCGTCGTGGGTGGCGATGATAACGCGGTCGCTGCCCCGGGTCTCCACCACGGAGATCAGCTCGTCGCCCTCGTCCAGCGTCAACGCGCGGAGACCGTTGTTCCGCAGGTTTTTCAGCGCGCTGACTTCCAGCCGCTTCACGGTGCCGTTGCGGGTGGTCATGAACAGGTACAGCTCATCGTCGCTGGTGTCGCGGAAGTGGAGCATGGCCTGTACCTTCTCGCCGGTCTCCACCTGAATGATGTTGACGATGTTGGTGCCCTTGGCGGTCTTGCCGCTCTCCGGAATCTGATAGCCCTTCTTCCGGTAAACACGGCCTTTATCGGTGAAGAACAGGATATAATCGTGGGTAGACGCGGTGAACACGTCCACCACCGTGTCCTCCTCGCGGGTGGTGATGCCCTTCTTGCCCATGCCGCCCTTGGACTGGGCGGCGTACTCGCTGGCAGGGGTGCGCTTGATGTAGCCGTTCTCCGTCAGCGTAAAGACGCACTGCTCCTCCTCGATCAAGTCCTCGATGTCCAGCTCGTCCTCCACGTCCTGAATTTCCGTGCGGCGCTCGTCACCGAACTTATCACCGATGGCGGTGAGTTCCTCCTTCAGGATGGACTTCACCAGCTCGTCGTCGGAGAGGACGCGGCGGAAGTAGGCAATCTTCTCCTCCAGCTCCTTGTACTCCGTCTCCAGCTTCTCACGGTTCAGACCCTGCAAGGCGATGAGCCGCATATCGCAGATGGCCTGTGCCTGCACGTCGTCCAGACCGAACCGCGCCATCAGATTCTCCTTGGCGTTGTCGTAGCTGGATCGGATGATCTTGATAACCTCGTCGATGTTGTCCTGCGCGATGAGCAGACCTTCCAGCAGGTGTGCCCGTTCCAGCGCTTTGTTCAGGTCGAACCGGGTGCGGCGGACGATGATCTCCTTCTGGAACGCCAGATACTCGTCGATGATGTGGCGCAGCGACAGGATCTTCGGCTGCCGCTGGTTCTCCACCAGCGCCAGCATATTGATGGCGAACGTAGTCTGGAGCTGGGTCTGGGCGAACAGCCGGTTCAGCACCACCTGCGGGTTGGCGTCCCGCTTCAGCTCGATGACCAGCCGCATACCGTTGCGGTCGGACTCGTCGCGGATGGCGGAAATGCCCTCGATCTTCTTGTCCTCCACCTGATCGGCCATGGACTTGATGAGCATCCGCTTGTTCACCTGATAGGGCAGCTCTGTGATGATGATCCGCACACGGTCGTTGCCGTATTCCTCAAATTCATGGCGCGCCCGCAGCATCAGCCGGCCACGGCCGGTGGCGTAGGCGGCGCGGATGCCGCTGCGTCCCATGATGATGCCCCTTGTGGGGAAGTCGGGACCCTTGACGTGCTCCATCAGGTCGGAGAGCGTGGCGTCGGGGTTATCCAGCACGCAGATGCACGCACCGATGACCTCCCGCAGGTTGTGGGGCGGGATGTTGGTGGCCATGCCCACGGCGATGCCGCTGGAACCGTTCACCAGCAGGTTGGGGAAGCGGCAGGGCAGCACGCGGGGCTCCTTCCGGCTCTCGTCGAAGTTGGGATCCCAGTCCACCGTGTCCTTCTCGATGTCCCGCAGCAGCTCGTTGGAGATCTTGCTCAGCCGCGCTTCCGTGTAACGGTAGGCGGCAGGGGGATCGCCATCCACGGAACCGAAGTTGCCGTGGCCGTCCACCAGCATATAGCGCATGGAGAAATCCTGCGCCAGACGCACCAGCGCGTCATACACCGAGGCGTCGCCGTGGGGGTGATACCGACCCAGCACGTCACCGACGCAGGTAGCGGACTTCTTGAAGGGCTTGTCGGAGGTGAGATTGTCCTCGTACATGGCGTAGAGGATACGCCGATGCACCGGCTTCAGGCCGTCCCGCACATCCGGCAGCGCCCGCCCCACGATAACGGACATGGCGTATTCGATGTAGGATTGCTCCATCTCCGGCACCAGCGGGGAGTTGACGATCTTCTGGTCAGGAAACCGAATTTCCTCAGGGTCATATTGGGGTTTTTTGCTCATATTGATTCTCCTTGGTTAAGGATTTTCTTCGGGAAACAGGTCTTGCCACTTTGGATTGCTTTTCTCGATCAATTTATTCTTCTTACTTCTGCTCCAACTTTTGATTTGCTTTTCCCGCTCAATGGCGGCATTTATATCGGATGTTGTTTCAAAATGTACCAATTTTGTTACCTGATAACGGGCGGTAAAGCTTTTTTTGTGTACGAAATTTCTGTGTTCCCACAGGCGGCGTTCCAAGTCGCTGGTCACACCGGTATACAGGGTGGTATTGGTGGCGTTGGCGAGGATATATACGAAATACACGAGGGCACCTCCGTCATGTCATTGCGAACCAGTCCGCAGACTGGTGCGGCAATCCGTTCT
>CAZTHY010000063.1:0-1951 GCA_964613205.1 uncultured Oscillospiraceae bacterium | reverse complement strand
CCTTTTACCGCACCGTGCATTTCGGCTTGCCGATGGGGACGCGGATTCCCACGCCGGTGTGCGCACCGGCTCGGAATGACATACTTGCTGGCTTTCCGGTCGAACTTCGCTTTCCTGTCATTGCGAACCAGTCCGCAGACTGGTGTGGCAATCCGTTCTCCTTTTACCGCACCGTGCATTTCGGCTTGCCGATGGGGACGCGGATTCCCACGCCAGTGTGCGCACTGGCTCGGAATGACAGGTGCGGTGATTGTCGCTACCGTGTGCGTCTCCGTGGTACGGTGCAACGGGTCGATGTGGGCATCGACCCCTACAACATTTCCGGCACCGTCTCCGCTTCTCCCATCAATAATCCAAATTCACCGCGTACTGCGCCTGTCTCTCGATGAACTCTTTTCTCGGCTCCACCTTCTCGCCCATGAGGACGGTGAAGGTGGCGTCGGCCTTGACGGCGTCGTCGAGGGTAATACGGCGGAGGGTGCGGGTGGTGGGATCCATGGTGGTCTCCCACAGCTCGTGGGGGTTCATCTCGCCAAGACCCTTAAACCGGCTGATGTCGATCTTCACGTTGGGATTGCCGCCACGCATTTCGGCGGAGATGGCGTCACGCTCCTCCTCGCTGAAGGCCAGTCGGGTGGTCTTGCCCCGCGTCAGCTTGAAGAGGGGAGGCACGGCGGAGTAGACGTAGCCCCGCTCGATGAGGGGGCGCATATAGCGGAAGAAGAACGTCAGCAGCAGCGTGCGGATGTGAGCGCCGTCCACGTCGGCATCGGCCATGATGATGACCTTGTGGTACCGCAGCTTGTTCTCGTCGAACTCCTCGCCGATACCGGCGCCCAGCGCGATGATGACCGGCTGCAATTTGTCGTTGCCGTAGACCTTGTCCACACGGGCTTTTTCCACGTTCAGCATCTTGCCCCACAGCGGCAGAATGGCCTGAAAACGGCTGTCCCGTCCCTGTGTGGCGCTGCCGCCTGCGGAGTCGCCCTCTACGATGTAAATTTCCGTCAGCTCGGGGTTGTTCTCGTTGCAGTCCCGCAGCTTGTCCGGCATGGCCGCGCCGCCCAAGACCGTCTTTCTCCGGATGGACTCCCGCGCCTTTCGCGCCGCTTCACGGGCGCGGTTGGCGGTCATGGCCTTGTCCAGAATGGTGCGGGCGACGACGGGGTGTTCCTCCAGATACACCGCCAACTGGTCGTTGACGATGCTGTCCACCAGCGTGCGGATGTGGGCGTTGCCCAGCTTGGCCTTCGTCTGCCCCTCGAACTGGGCTTCCGTCAGCTTCACGGAGATAACGGCGGTGATGCCCTCGCGGACGTCCTCGCCGGAGACCTTGTCGCCCTCCTTGATCATGCCGTACTTCAGACCGTAGGCGTTCAGCACACGGGTCAGCGCCGCCTTGAAGCCGGTTTCGTGCATACCGCCCTCCGGCGTGTGGATGTCGTTGGCGAAGGACACCAGCGTCTCGTTGTAGCCGTCGTGGTACTGCATGGCGATCTCCGCCGTGGAGTCGCCCTTCTCACCGGCCAGATAGATGACTTCTTCGTGGAGCGGCGTCTTGTTCTGATTGATAAACGTGACGAACTCCCGAATACCGCCCTCGTAGCGCATGGTGTCGCTCTGCTGTTTGCCCTCGCGGTCGTCGGTGATGGTGATGCGCAGTCCCGCGTTCAGAAACGCCTGCTCCCGCATACGGGTGTGGAGCGTCTCATAGTCGTATTCCAGCGTGTCGAACATCTCGCCGTCGGGCTTGAACGTCACGGTGGTGCCGCTGCGGTGGGTTTCGCCTACGATCTTCATCTCCTGGGTGATACCGCCGCGGGAGAACTTCATTTCGTGTATCTTGCCGTCCTTGTGCACCTGCACCACCAGCCACTCGGAAAGGGCGTTCACCACGGAGGCGCCCACGCCGTGCAAACCGCCGGACACCTTGTAGCCGCCGCCGCCGAAC
>CAZTHY010000062.1:0-6907 GCA_964613205.1 uncultured Oscillospiraceae bacterium | reverse complement strand
CGGCGCGTCGGCATCGGCAAATTTCTTGCTGGCCAGCAGGATGTGGCGGTAGACCTCGTCCTCCGGCTCCTGAAAATGCACGTCACCGGTGGCGCACACCGGCTTGCCCAACTCCTCGCCCAGCCGGACGATGGTGCGGTTGAACTCCCGCAGTTCCTCCTCCGACTGGACATCGCCGTTGCGCAGCATGAACATATTGTTGCACAGCGGCTGGATCTCCAAATAGTCGTAGAACGACGCAATGCGTTTCAGCTCGTCCCAGTCCTTGTGGTCGGCCACGGCGCGGAACAGCTCGCCCGCCTCACAGGCAGAGCCGATGATAAGCCCCTCGCGGTGCGCCATCAGCTCCGTTTTGGGGATGGTAGGCACACGGCGGAAGTATTCCAGATTGGACTTGGACACCAGCTGGTACAGGTGCTTCAAGCCCAGCTTGTTCTTGGCCAAAATGATGATATGCTTGGGATAGCGGGCGCTTTTGCCGCCCTGCGGCCGCAGCTTCAGCATTTCGTTGTTGATCTGCTGCAAGCGATGGATGTCCATTTCCTCCTCCATCCGCTTGAAGAAGGGCACCAGCATATAGGCTACCATGGCCGCATCGTCGGAGGCGCGGTGGTGGTTGAAGGCAGGCAGGTCGAGGTGCTCCGCCACGATGTCCAGCTTGTGCTTGCTCAGCTCCGGCAGCAGGTTCTGCGCCAGAATGAGGGAGTCCACATACGTCGGCTGGAAGTCCAGCCCCACTTTTTTGCAGCCGGCGCGGATGAAGCTGATGTCGAACTCGGCGTTGTGGGCGGCCAGCGGCCGGCCATGGACGAAGTCCAAAAAGGCGGTCAGCGCCTCTTTCAGCTTCGGCGCACCGGCCAGCATGGCATCGGTGATACCGGTAAGACCGATGATCTCCGGTGTCAGCCGCCGTTCCGGATCCACGAAGGTCTGGAACCGCTCCGTCACCTGGCCGTTTTTCAGCACCACTGCGCCGATCTCCGTGATGGCCTCACGGGCGACCTTCAGGCCGGTGGTCTCGATGTCGAAGCAGACGATCTCGTCCCCGAAGGGCTGATCCTGATAGCCGTGGACGGCCACACGGTCGTCCAGATTGTTGGTGAAATAGCCCTCCACGCCGTAGATGACCTTGATCTTGTCCTTGGCGGCATCTCTCGCCTTGGGGAAGGCCTGCACGGTGCCGTGGTCGGTGATGGCGATGGCGGGATGACCCCAGGCGATGGCCTGCTTCACCACGCTGCCCACGTCGGTAAGGGCGTCCATGCTGCTCATCTGGGTGTGGAGATGCAGCTCCACCCGCTTCTCCGGCGCGTTGTCCTGCCGACTGGAACGGGCGGCGCGCATGATGACCTGTGGGTTCAGCTGCAATTCCCGCCCATCGAAGGACAGCTCCAGCCGTCCCTGCACCCGCACGAATGCACCATCGGACAAACTGGCGGCCAGCCGCTTGGCCTCCTTCTCGTCCAGCGTCCGGCGGACGGCCACGGAGCTGTGCTCGTCGGTGATGTCGAAGGTCAGCCGCCACATACCGCTGCGGCGCGTCTCGAAGCACTCGAACTTAAAGACGCGGCCTTCCACCACCACTACGCCCATTTTCAAACTCAGTTCACCGATAGGCGTCACGCTGCCGCGGCACTCCTTGCCCAGCAAAAACTCGTCCCCGCCGGACTTTCCGGCGGCGGTGCGGAAGTGGAGCTGCACTGAGCGGAGGTCATACTGCTGCTGCACCATCTGCTGCAAGGCGGCCTGTGCCGCCTCCGGCAGCGGCTCTCCGCTCTCCAACTGTATCTCCAGCGTGCGCTGGGCACGATCCAGCACGCCGCCCACGATACAGGTGTCGTGGAGCAGCAGCCGCAGTTGGCGCGGCGCTTGAAAACTCTCAAATAATGTAAAAAACGGTACCTTTTCCGCCATAATTCCTCACTTCACTCCGGTTCCGGTTTCAATTCTCATTCCTTTGTACTCTCTCACAGCTTGTCGATCTCCGCAAACAGCTCGTCCACCAGCCGGTTTTCCGGCACCTTGCGGAGTATCTTCCCCTTGGCGAACAGCAGCCCTTCGCCCTTGCCGCCGGCAATGCCTACGTCGGCGGCGGCGGCCTCGCCGGGGCCGTTGACGATGCAGCCCATGACTGCCACGGTGATGGGCTTGGTATACGTCTGCAAGCGCCGCTCCACCTCACGGGCGATAGGCAGCATATCGTACTGCGTCCGGCCGCAGGTGGGACAGGCGATCAAATCGGGCATGGACTGCCGCAGTCCCGCCGCCTGCAAGATACGCTTGGCGGCAATGACCTCCTCCACGGGGTCTGCCGTCAGGCTGACCCGCAGCGTGTCGCCGATGCCCTGACACAGCAGCCCGCCGATGCCGATGGCGGACTTCAGAACACCCATCTCCGGCGTACCCGCCTCGGTGACGCCCAGATGGAGGGGATAGTCGGTGGTCTCGTGGAGCAGCCGGTAGGCTGCCATGTTCACCGGCACATGGGAGCCCTTGACGGAGATACACACGTCATTAAAGCCGCAGTCCTCCAGCAGTCTGACGTGTCCCATGGCGCTCTCCGCCAGCGCCTCCGCCGTCACGCCGCCGTACTTGGCCAGCAGGTCTTTTTCCAGCGAGCCGCCGTTGACGCCTACCCGAATGGGGATGCCCCGCTCACGGCAGCCGTCCGCCACCGCACGCACACGGTCTTTCGAGCCGATGTTGCCCGGGTTGATGCGTATTTTGTCCACGCCGCCGTCGATGCACCGCAGCGCCAGCTTGTAGTCGAAGTGGATGTCCGCCACCAGCGGGATATGGATGGCCGCTTTGATGGCGGGGATGGCGTCGGCGGCCTCCATGGTGGGCACCGCCACGCGGACAATGTCGCACCCCGCCTGTTCCAGACGGAGAATTTGCGCCACGGTAGCCAGTACGTCCTCCGTTGGCGTATTGCACATGGACTGGATGCTCACCGGTGCGCCGCCGCCAACGGTGACGGCACCTACCTGTATCTTTCTCGTCAAGACCGCTCTCCCCTTTCCTATCGTATCAGCTTCCACACGTCGCTGCACACCACCACGGCCATCAGACCCAGCAGCAGCACAAGACCGGCGAAGTGGATATAATTCTCGAATTTCGGCGGTATTTTCCGCTTAAAGAGCAGCATGGACACGCCGTTCACCAGCAGCAAAAAGATGTGTCCACCGTCCAAGGCCGGCAGGGGCAGCAGGTTCATCACCGCCAGATTGACGGCGATCAGCGCCCCGATATAGGCGATATTCTCCACCGCCGCCCGTATATTGGCGGACTGCTCACCCGCCTGTGCCATCACCGTGACGATACCCACGGGGCCGCTCAGGTCTTTGATCCCCGCCTGTCCCGTCAGCAGCATTTCAAGGCTCAGCCGCACAAGGCGCACGAAGTCCACTGCGTTGTTCCATGTGTTGGTAAGCCGCAGCGTCCAGTCGGCCTCCTCCGTGCCGAAAAACAGGCCGTAGCCGCGGTACGTCTGCCCCGACTGGTCGGGGTACTCCTGTACCGTCATGGCAAAGTCGTGCAGCGCCACCGACTCGCTGCCGCGGCGCACCGTCAGGTCGTACACGCCGGTCTTGTTCAGACCCAGCAGCAGCCCCACGTCGCTGTACATATACACCCGCTCGCCGTCGATGTGCGTCAGCCGGTCGCCCACCTGCAAGCCGTCCTCCCCCTGCAAGGGGCAGCCGTCGGCAAAGCCGGTGATGGTAGGGGTGTAGAACGCCTCGGCTCCCGCGTAGAGGAAAAAGACGATGACAAGGCCGGTGAGGAAGTTCATGGCCGGCCCCGCCAGAAAGATCAGCAGCTTTTTCGGCAGACTCTGCCGGTAGAGGGAGTGGGGAT
The DNA here is from genome assembly GCA_964613205.1 of uncultured Oscillospiraceae bacterium. Classification (GTDB taxonomy): domain Bacteria; phylum Bacillota; class Clostridia; order Oscillospirales; family Oscillospiraceae; genus Vescimonas. Next base: position 3,049 of record CAZTHY010000062.1, on the reverse strand, counting down.
CGTCGGAATCGTCCTCCTCCCCCTCCATGGCGCAGAAGCCGCCTACGGGAAAGAGCCGCAGGGCGTACTGCGTCTCGCCCCGCTGTGTTTTCCACAGCACCGGCCCCATGCCAAGGGCAAATTCGTTGACGCGGACGCCGCAGGCCTTGGCCGCCATAAAATGCCCCAGCTCGTGGAGGAACACCAGCAGTCCAAACACCAGCACCGCCGCGATGATATATACGATCATGAAAACGCTCCTTTTCGGAAGATCAGCGGATGGCGCGCCGCGCCGCCCCGTCTGCTTCCAGTATATCCCCCAAACTTGGCCGATATTTCACCGCCACCGTATTCAGCGCCCGCTCCACACAGCGGTGGATGTCGTTAAAGCCGATCTCCCCCCGCAAAAACAGCTCCACCGCCGCTTCGTTGGCGCCGTTGAGAATGGCACAGGCGGTGCCGCCGGTTTTGGCGCACTCTTTGGCCAAGCGCAGACAGGGGAAGGCGTCCTCGTCGGGACGGTCAAAGGTCAGCGCCCCGCAGGTAAGCAGGTCGAGGGGCGTATCGGGACTTTCGGCGCGATAGGGGTACGTCATGGCGTAGCGGATGGGCAGCTTCATGTCCGGCGTGCCCAGCTGCGCCAGCAGTGCGCCGTCCTTAAACTCCACCAGCGAGTGGACGATGCTCTGGCGGTGGATCACTGCCTGCACCTGCTCCACCGGCAGACGGTAGAGCCGCATGGCCTCGATGATCTCCAGCCCCTTGTTCATCAGCGTGGCGGAGTCCACGGTGATCTTCGGCCCCATGTGCCAGTTGGGATGGCGCAGCGCATCCGCCGCCGTCATGTGTTCCAGCTCGTCGTGGGATTTACCGTAGAAAGGCCCGCCGGAGCAGGTCAGCAGGATGCGGCGAATTTCACCTCTGTCGCGGCAGCCCTGCAAGCACTGGAACACGGCGCTGTGTTCCGAGTCCACCGGTACGATCTCCGCGCCGTATTCCTCCGCTGCGTCCATCACCAGCTCACCGGCGCAGACCAGCGTTTCCTTGTTGGCCAACGCGATACGCTTGCCCTGCCGGATGGCGGCCAGCGTAGGCTCCAGGCCGACGCTGCCCATGACGGCAGTGACCACCGTGTCCGCCTCCGGCAGCGTGGCGGCGGCCAACAGCCCCTCCGCACCGGACACCACCTCGATGCCGGTACCCCGCAGACGGCGGTGCAGCTCCACGGCGGAAGCGTCGTCATACACCGCCGCAAGGCGCGGCTTCCATTGCCGCGCCTGACGCTCCAAAAGGTCGATATTCTTATGGGCGGTCAGCGCCGCCACCGATAAGCCCAGCTCCGCCGCCACCTCCAGCGTCTGCTTGCCGATGGAGCCGGTAGCGCCCAGCAGGGCGATGGTTTTCGTCATGTCACTATCCTCAATACAGTGTCACCGTGGACACCAGCAGCCACACCACCGGCGAAGCGAAGATCACGCTGTCGAACCTGTCCAGCACGCCGCCGTGGCCGGGCAGCAGCCGGCCATAGTCCTTGATGCCGCACTGACGCTTGACGCAGGAGAAGCTGAGATCGCCCAGCTGTCCCATCACAGCGCCCACCAGTCCCAGCAGGACGCACCAGCCCAAGTGGAGCTGCACCGTGGTGCAGAGGAAGAACACGATGCGGTACAGCACCATGCCCACCATGCCGCCCACCAAGCCGCTGACGGCGCCCTCGCGGGTCTTTTTGGGGCTGACGCGGGGCGCCAGCTTCGTTTTCCCGAACAGCATACCGCCGAAGAGCGCCATGGTGTCGCTCATGAAGGCCGCCACCATGGGGATCAGCACCAGTCCTGCGCCGTATTCCAGCATACGCAGCCGCACCAGACAGCCCAGCGCCAGCGGGATGACGATGCCGGACACCAGCAGCGCCGCCAGATCGGGGAAGGACAGTGCATCGTCCTTGCCGTAGGCCAGCACCATGGCGATAAACGTCAGCACGATCAGCGCCGCCAGCAGCCACACCATCAGTGTGTGCATCACCGTGGTCTCGTACTGGGGCGCACCGAAATAGACGGTAAAGACGGTGAACACCGCCAGCGCCGCCCCTAAGCCCCACCAGTGGCGGGCGCTCTCCGGTGCGGCGGCGCCCATGAACTCATGGCAGCCGATGACGCACAGCAGCGCCATCAGCGATGCCGTCGCCCAGTCCGGTGCGAAGCACAATATGCCGATGAGGGCGGGCACGCCCACCACCGCCACTAAAATTCTCTGTTTCATCCAAGGTTCCTCATTTTACGCCGCCGAACCGGCGGTCACGCTTCTGATAGTCGATAATGGCCTTGTCCAGCTCCTGACGGGTGAAGTCCGGCCACAGGGTAGAGCAGAAATAGAACTCGCTGTACGCGCACTGCCACAGCAGGAAGTTACTCAGCCGCACCTCCCCGCTGGGACGGATGATCAGCTCCGGATCGGGCACGCCGGATGACCACAGGTTGGCGGAGAAGTTCTCCTCCGTCCACTCCAAGCCCTGTTCGGCGCACCTTTGCGCCGCCCGCAGTATCTCCGCACGGCCGCCGTAATTCAGGCAGATGTTGGCCTGAAAGCCGGTGTTGTGGTCGGAGAGCTGGTTGGAGCGTGCGATCATCTCCTGCAAGCGGGGCGACAGCGCCGTGGTGTCGCCGAAGAAGCGCAGCCGGATCTGATTCTGCTCCATGGTGTCGATGGCCTCTTGCAGGTACTGCTCCAGCAGTCCCATGATGGTGGCCACCTCGTCGGCGGGGCGTTTCCAGTTCTCCGTGGAGAAGGCGTAGACCGTCAGATAATCCAGCCCCAGCTCTTTGCAATAGGTGGCGATGTCGCGGAACACCTCCGCGCCCGCCTTATGCCCCGCGGTACGGGGCAGCCCCCTCTTTTTCGCCCAACGGCCATTGCCGTCCATAATAACAGCGATATGGCGGGGAAGGCGGCTTTTGTCCACCTCCCCCGCCGTTTGGGGCGTTCTCGTGTCAAACAGTCCCATTAAACAGACATCAATTCCTTTTCCTTGTTTTCCAGCAGCTTATCCAGCTCCTTGCAGCTGTCGTCGGTC
>CAZTHY010000061.1:0-6922 GCA_964613205.1 uncultured Oscillospiraceae bacterium | reverse complement strand
TCGCCGAAGAACACGTCAGCACCCTGAGAGATCAGCTCGGTGGCGAACTCCTTGCCCTTAGGGGCATCGCTGAAGGAGTTGGCATAGGGGACGTTCAGCAGCTCGACGGTCTTGCCTTCCTGAGCGCCCACATAGATGGCAGCCTCTTCATAACCGGCGATCTTGCCCTTGGTGGTATCCAGCTCCATACCGCCGATGAAGCCCAGCTTGCCGCTCTCAGTCATCAGACCGGCCAGCGCACCGGCGATCCAGCCGATCTGCTGGGCGTTAGGCAGCAGAGAGGAGACGTTGCCGTTGACAGCCTTGGCGGGGGTGGACTCGGCACCGTTCAGCAGAGCGAAGGCGATGTCGGGATACTCCTCGGCGGCCTGCAGCACCGCGTCGGTGTACTGGTTGCCGGGGGCGTAGATCATGTCATAGCCCAGGGAGCAGAAAGCGGCGATGGACTCATAGTACTGATCCTGAGAGATGGAGTCGGTGACCTCGTAGCTCCAGCCCATCTTCTCGGCAGCGGCGACCATGGCGTTGTAGCAGGCAGCGCCCCAACCACCGTCGTTGATGCTGGAGTCGCAGATCATGGCGACCTTGTAGGTCTTGGCAGCGTCATCACCGGCGCCATCGTCGGCAGCGGGGGTGTCGTTGCCGCCACCGCAGGCCACCAGCGTCAGCATCATGGCCAGCGCCAGAAGCATTGCAAGGAACTTTTTCATGTGTGTTTTCCTCCTTAAAATTCGTGTTGATACACATCTATAATAACGCACAGGGCGCTATTACTGCCATTTACCGCTGCTCGCGGCGATAGGGGGCACCGTTGGCCTTGGGGCCGGCCTGCTTCGTGCCGATGGCGCTGAGCACCACCACGGTGGCCACATAGGGGATCATCTGGAAGAACTGATAGGGGATGCCGATGCCGGACACCTGCAAGCGAATCTGCAAGGCATCGCAGAAGCCGAAGAACAGGCAGGCCAGCAGGATACCGCCGGCGTTCCAGCGGCCAAAGATCACCGCCGCCAGCGCGATGAAGCCGCGTCCGGCCACGATACCGTCGGTATAGGTGCTGGAGTAGCAGGTGGTCAGATACGCGCCGCCCAGACCGGCCAGCGCACCGCAGATGACGCAGGCCAGATACTTCACGCCGATGACGTTGATACCCAGCGTGGCCGCCGCCTGCGGATGCTCGCCTACGGACTTGTAGCTCAGACCGGCGCGGGTGCGGTTGAAGAAGATGGCGGTGAACACCACCAGCAGCAGCGTCAGATAGACCATGGGGCTCTGGTTAAAGAGCAGCGGGCCGATGACGGGGATGTCCTTCAGGCCGGGGATGGCGATGTTGGACATGGTGACGATCTGCTTGAGGTCGGAGCCGGAACCGAAGTAAATGCGGTATATGAACGATGCCAGCGCCGGTGCGAATATGTTGATGGCCATGCCGTATACCGTGTGGTCGGCACACAGCGTAACGGTGGAGAAGGCGTAGATCATGTTCACCAGCAGGCCGGCCAGTGCGCCGCACAGCAGACCCAGCCAGTTGGAGCCGGTGATGTAGCAGGCCAAAAAGCCCACCAGTGCGCCGATGGCCGCCAAGCCCTCCAAGCCGATGTTGACCATGCCGGCGCGCTGTCCGTACAGCTCCGCCAGGGAGATCAGCAGCAGAGGGATGGCCAGTCGGACAGTCGCCAGAAGTAAGCTGGAGATCCAATCCATTACTTGTCACCCGCCTTTCTCTTGGAGAACACACGGTTCTTCCATGCGTTGAACTCCGGCAGCTTGGTCAGCGCCATGCCCGCTACGGAGAACACGATGACCAGTGCCTGAATGATGTCGGATACGCTGGTAGGCACGCCGGTGGCCGCCTGCATGGTGGTGGAACCCACACGCAGCACAGCGAAGAACAGCGCCACTACCATGGTCGCGATGGGATGGAGCTGGCCGATCAGCGCCATGGCCACGCCGTCGAAGCCGTAGCCGGCACCGAAGCCGTTGATGAGACGGAACTGGGTGCCCAGCAGCTCTGCGCCGCCGCCGAGACCGGCGATGGCACCGGAGACGATGAAGCTGGACAGCAGGCAGCGGGAGACGTGGATGCCGTTGAATCGGCTGGCCGTCATGTTGTAGCCCACCGCCCGCAGCTTAAAGCCGCTGCTGGTCCAGAACAGCACATAGTACAGCAGCAGACCCACCACGATAGCGATAACGAACGCCCATGTAAAGCGCATACCGGTGATAACGCGGGGGATGCGGATAAGCTCGTCCACCGCAGGTGTCTGCGGGACGCTCTCGTCGCGGATCCATGTGGTGTAGATGACGCCCATTAAAAGCGTGGCCACATAGTTCAGCATGATGGAGATGATCATCTCGTTCTGACCGCGGGTGATCTTCAGCACGCCGGGGATGGCGCCCCAAATACCACCGGCCAGCGTACCGGCCAGCAGCGCCACCACGATACCGCCGAAACCGGTCATGCCGGTGAAGTAGGCGGTAAGGAATGCGGCCATGGAGCCCATGAGGAACTGACCCTCGCCGCCCAGGTTGAACACGCCGCACTTATAGGCAAAGCAGGCGCACAGGGACGTAAAGATCAGCGGTGTGGCCTTGCTCAGCGTGGTGCCGATGTTGGCCTTGGAGCCGAAAGCGCCCTGGAACAGGTACTTCACGGCGGCGAAGGGATCGGCGCCCAGCAGCGCCATGATGATGCCGCCGATGATAAACGCCAGCAGGATGGAGAGCAGGGGGACAACGAAGGCGCCCAGCGCTCTTTTCAGTTTGACCATATCTTGCTCCTCCCCTCTCACTTACCCGTCATGGCGAGGCTGATCTCCTCGATGGGCGGGTTCTTGCCGGAATACTCGCCCATGATCTGCCCCTCAAAGCACACTAAAATGCGGTCGGACATTTCCAAGATCTCGTCGAAGTCGGCGCTGATGAGCAGAATGCCCACGCCACGCTCACGGGCGGCGATCATCTGATCGTGGACGAAGCTGGCCGCACCGATGTCCAGTCCTCTCGTGGGGTGCGCCGCCACCAGCAGCGCCGGTTCCGACTCCAGCTCACGGGCGAGAATGACCTTCTGCTGGTTGCCGCCGGAGAGGCTACGTACCGTCTGCTCCACGGAGGTGCAGCGCACGTCGTACTTCTTCGCCATTTCCTCGGCGTAGCGCTGGATCTCCTTCTTTTTCAGCAGCAGACCCTTGCCGCTGCTGAAGGCCGGCGAATCGGTCTCTTTCAGGACAAGGTTTTCCGCAATGGACATATCGCCCACCAAGCCCTGCACGTTTCTGTCCTCGGGGACGTGGGACACGCCGCCCTGAATGAAATGATGGGGGTCGAACACCGCTACGGCGCTCTCTTTCAGCTTCACACTGCCCTTGTCCGGCTGCAATACGCCGGTGATGAGCTGGGCGAGCTGGGTCTGGCCGTTGCCGTCCACGCCGGCGATGCCGACGATCTCGCCGCTATGTACCGCCATGGTCATGTCGTTGACGCCGCTGTGCTTGTGTTCCTTGTTGTAGTCCACATGATCCAGCGCCGCTACGACTTCCGCGCCGGTGGCGTCCTTCTTTTCGTACTGGGACTCGGTCAGCTCCTTGCCGATCATCATGTTGGCCAGCTTCTGACCATCGGTATCGGCGCAGTTGACGGTGCCCACCACCTCGCCCAAACGGAGGATGGTGATACGGTCGGAGATATGGAGCACCTCGCGCATCTTGTGGCTGATGAAGATGATGCTCTTGCCCTCGCTGAGCAGCTTGCGCATGATGGCGAAGAGTCCCTCCACCTCGATGTCGGTCAGCGCCGCAGAGGGCTCGTCCAGGATCAGCAGCTCCGCGCCGTGGTACAGGGCTTTCAGGATCTCGGTGCGCTGCTGCTCACCCACGGAGATCTCCGTGATAAGCTTGTCCAGCTGCACGTCCAGGCCGTAGCGGGCGGACAGCTCCTCGATCTCCTTGCGGCGGGCAGCACGGTCGATAAAGAGACCCTTGGCGTGCTTGTCGCCCAAAATGATGTTGTCGAACACCGTCATGGCCTCCACCAGCATGAAGTGCTGGTGCACCATGCCGATACCCAGCTTTACCGCCTGACTGGGTGACTCGATGCGTACCTCCTTGCCCTCCAGGAAGATCTTGCCCTCCGTGGGCTGGTACAGTCCGATGAGGATGTTCATCAGCGTGGACTTGCCCGCGCCGTTTTCGCCCAGCAGCGTCAGCACCTCGCCGCGATTCACCGTCAGACTGATGTCCTTGTTGGCGTAAAAATCGCCGAAGCGCTTGCTGATGTGTTCCATCCGCAGCAGCTCGCTCAAGCTCCTCACTCCCTTCTTTTCGTCGTTTGCCGCCATCACCGAACCAGTACGGCGAAAAAGCGGCATAAATTAAAATTATTGTAACATACGGAAACCGTGTTGAAAAGAGTTTTTTTCTGAAATTTTCCGATTTTTCCATGATTTGACAAGCTCTCGTCAAAGTGATAAAATGTTAAACGACAACGAAAAAGGAAGTGGAAAAACATGGAAAAATTTATCCCCTACGACAAGCTCTCCAAGAAGGAGAAGCGCAAGCGGAACGCCATGATGCGGAATACCTGGGGCGCGCTGAACCCCGTCACCCGCAAGAGTCCCAACCCCAAGGCGTACAACCGAAAAAAGGCACGGAAATGGATGGACGATCCATACTCCGTGCCTTATTCTTATTCTGTTGTTTCCTCTGCGGCGCTCTCCTGCTCCTGACGGTATTCCTCCAGCGCCTGTGCCAGCACCTTCTTCTCGTGGCGGCTGTGTACCTGCGTCAGATCGAACTTCTCCCACAGATCGGGGCGGCGTGTCATGGTGCGCTTGTAGCTCTCCTTCGTCCGCCAGTCCGCCACGTTGCCGTGGTGGCCGCTGAGCAGCACCTCCGGCACCTTCCGGCCATGCCACTCCTCGGGACGGGAGTACTGGGGGTACTCCAACAGGCCGTTCCAGTGGCTCTCGTCGGTGTAGCAGCTCTCCTCCGGCAGTACGCCCGGCTCCATGCGGCACAGACAGTCCGCCAGCGCCATGGCGGGAATCTCACCGCCGGTAACGACGAAGTCTCCCATGGAGATTTCCTCGTCCACGCACTCGTCCAAAAACCGCTGGTCAACGCCCTCATAGTGGCCGCAGACGAGAATGATATGGCGGTGCGCCTCTTTCAGCTCCCGTGCCACCTGCTGGGTCAGCACACGGCCGCAGGGGGACATATAGATGGTATGCACCCGCTCCCCTGCCTCGTCGCAGATGTGCTGCCAGCAGCGGTACAGCGGGTCGGCCTGCATCACCGCGCCCCGTCCGCCGCCGTAGGGATAGTCGTCCACCTGCATCTGCTTGTTGGTGGTGTACTCCCGAATCTGGTGGGTCTGGATGGTGACGAAGCCCCGCTCCTGCGCCCGACCGATGACCGACGCCTTCATCATAGCGTCCACCGCGTCGGGAAACAGCGTCATAATGTCAATCCTCATCGGTGGCCAGTCCTTTCATCATGTGGACGCGGATGACCTCCGCCTCCGGATCGATGTGGGCGATGAACACCTGCGGCACGGCGGGAATGAGGTACTCATGGCCGCCGCCCTTCACCTGATAAATTTTGTGGGCGGGATAGGTCAAGACCTTGTCCACCTTGCCCACCGTCTCGCCGGTAGCATCGTCGATGACGGTGCAGCCCACCAGCTCTTCATCGAAATATTCGCCCTCCGGCAGCTCCGCATCCTCGCGGCGGATGGATACCGGTTTGCCTTTCAGCGCCAGTGCGCCGTCCATGTCCGTCACACCGGGCAGCGTCAGCAGCGCCGTGGACTTGTGGACGCGGGCGGATTTGATTTCCGTTTTCTGCCCGCCTATATATAATGTATCGAACTCCGCGATGAACTCCGGATCGAAGCCCAGCGAGGGGTTGACCTTCACCTCGCCCCGCACACCGTGGGCGTTCACCACCATACCTACTTGAATAAACTCAGGCCGCATTCCGCGCCCCTCCTGTTCCTTGATTTAGAAGCTGCCGAACATCCCGCCGCTGAGACTGAAATGAAGCTGGAACCGCAGCATATAGTACAGCGCCGCGCCGCCCAGCGAGAAGATGAGCCCCAGCAGCGATCGCGTCCGCCCTCTCCGCTTGAAGCGGACGGCGGCGATGATGACGCACACCGCATCGGACACGAAGGGCGACCACAGCAGGATGGTCATGGGCCAAAAGGCCAGCCAAGGGCTGTAATTGGCCGCCGTCAGCGCGCTGACCAGCAGCAGCGCCCCATCGTAGATGAACACCGGCAGCAGCAGATTGATGATGCCGTGTATCAATGAGCGCGTGTCGCCCCGCATGGAACCCCTCCTTTCCGCAGTCTGCACCTATTTTGTTGATTTTACCATAAAAACCGCCGCTGTGCAACGACATATTTCTACACCACCCTTTCCCTGCCCATTTTGGCGGGTAGAATGGGGGATTTTCCGGCGGTTGGTCACAAGATATAGTGGGCGGCCACCCTATATCTTGTGGCATTTTCGCCATATTGCACAAAAAACGCCGCCACTTTTTGGCACCTATTTCTCTACATTTTGGTTTTTCCCTCTTGCATAAACACAAGATATAGTATATTATGTCAATGCACGCTGATTTTATAGCCTTTACATATAGGTACAGAGAGAAGAGACAGGAGGATTCCCCATGAAGATCATCAAGCGTAACGGCGCGGAAGTGGGCTTTGACATCACCAAGATCATCATTGCCATCACCAAGGCCAACGAAGCCGTAGAGGAACCCGACCGGATGACGCCGGTGCAGATCCAGCGCATCGCCGAGTCCGTGGAGCTGCAATGTCAGAAGATGAACCGCGCACCCACCGTGGAGGAGATTCAGGACATGGTGGAGCACCACATCATGGCGCACGGCGCTTTTGAGGTGGCCAAGCACTACAT
>CAZTHY010000060.1:0-6925 GCA_964613205.1 uncultured Oscillospiraceae bacterium | reverse complement strand
GCCGATGGGGACGCGGATTCCCACGCCGGTGTGCGCACCGGCTCGGAATGACAGGCTTGGCGCTTGTCGTTATCGTTTGCGTCTCCGTGGTGCGTCCGCACGGGTCGATGTGGCCTCGCATATTCCCGCGAGGTCTGCCGCGTGTGCGTTCCTTTCACACGCGGCTGGCATCGACCCCTACGAAATGTTCGCCGCGCTGCGGCGAAACGGCGGGGTGAGGTCACCCCGCCCTACGAACAAAATATGCGTCCTTCCCCCACCCCCCAACCCACCGTCCACCCCTCTGCCGGTGGGCGAGTGATGGTATTTCGTAGCGCTCTTTGCGGGAAAAAGTGGCTGTATCGGTGAACAGTGTGTTAATTTCGACAAAAGACGCTTGCAAGAAAGGCGAAAAGGCGCTATACTGTCACCGATTGGGAAACTATACTTTGAAAGGAGTTACAACAAATATGAGTATTTTGAACGATCTGAGCAAGAAGGCGCAGGAGTACGCCGGTATCGCCGTGGATAAGGCCAAGGATTTTGCGGAAGTGGCCGCCGACAAGGCGCAGACCCTCAGCGAGTCCGCCAAGGTCAATATGTCCATCCTCAGCGAGCAGCGTGAGCTGGATAAGAATTACCGTGCCATCGGTGAGTGGTTCGTCTCCGAGTACGAGGGCGAGATCCCCGACGCGGTGAAGGACGTGGTGGCGGCGGTGAACGCTTCCAAGGCGCGTATCGCCGAGCTGGATGCCGCCAAGCCCGTCCACGAGGAGACGGTGGTGGAGGACGGCGAGACCGTCAGCGTCAAGGTCTGCCCCGTCTGCGGTGCCGCCAGCGACAGCCGCTTCTGCCCCCACTGCGGCGCCCCCATGGGCGAGTAAACAAGCGCAATAGCAAAAAAGAAGCCCTCGCGGGCTTCTTTTTTATTTGAGATGTTTCTCTTACTTAAACTGTTCCTCGAATGTTTCGGCGTCCATGGTTTCGTGTTCCATGAGGTAGGCGGCGACGGCGTCCAGCTGGGGGCGGCTTTCGGAGAGGATGGCCTTGCAGCGGTCGTAGGCGCTGTCGATCATGGCGCGTATCTCGCCGTCCATCTCTGCGGCGGTCTGCTCGGAGTAGGGGCGGGTGTGCCCCATGGATTTGCCGATGAACACCTCGTCGCTGCCGGCATCGAAGGCCACGTTGCCCAGCTTATCCGACATACCGTAGGTGCCCACCATCTTACGGGCGATGGCGGTAGCCCGCTGAAGGTCGCTGGAAGCGCCGGTAGACACGTCGCCCAGCACCAGCTCCTCAGCGGCGCGGCCGCCCAGCAGGGAGACGATCTGCTCCGTCATGTAGGTCTTGGAGCGGTACGATCTGTCCTCCTCCGGCAGGAAGATGGTCATGCCGCCGGATTGCCCACGGGGGACGATGGTGATCTGATGCACCGGATCGTGGTGGGGCAGGGCGTGGATGACCACGGCGTGACCGGCCTCATGGTAGGCGGTGAGCCGCCGCTCCTCCTCGGGGATGACGCGGCTGTGCTTTTCGGGGCCGGCGATGACCTTGATGACCGACTCCTGAATGGCGCTTTCGCTGATGAACTTCTCCTGACGGCGGCCTGTCAGCAGCGCCGCCTCGTTCAGCAGGTTTTCCAGATCCGCACCGGTGAAACCGGCGGTGGAGCGGGCGATACGCCCCAGATCCACGTCCTCCGCCAGCGGCTTGCCCTTGGCGTGGATCTTCAAAATTTCCTCTCTGCCCTTGATGTCGGGCAGACCTACGAACACCTGACGGTCGAACCGTCCCGGGCGCAGCAGGGCGGGGTCGAGGATGTCCACACGGTTGGTGGCGGCCAGCACCACCACGCCCTCGTTGGCGGCGAAGCCGTCCATCTCCACCAGAAGCTGGTTCAGCGTCTGCTCACGCTCGTCGTGGCCGCCGCCGAGACCGCTGCCGCGCTGGCGGCCTACCGCGTCGATCTCGTCGATAAAGACGATGGCAGGGGACTGCTTCTTGGCCTGTTCGAACAGGTCGCGGACGCGGCTGGCGCCTACGCCCACATACATCTCCACAAAGTCGGAGCCGGAGATGGACAAAAAGGCGGTGTCCGCTTCACCGGCCACGGCCTTGGCCAGCAGCGTTTTGCCGGTACCCGGAGGGCCCACCAGCAGCACGCCCTTGGGGATATGAGCGCCCAGTTCGGTGTACCGTTCGGGGTCGCGGAGGAACTGGACGATCTCTTCCAGCTCCTCTTTTTCCTCGTCGGCACCGGCCACGTCGCGGAACGTCACCTTCTGGCCGTTGTCGGGGATGTCCTGTATCCGCGCCTCACCGAACCGCGCCATCTTGTCGTTGACGCCGCCGGGGCCGCCGCTGGTGCGCACCATGATGTTCATCAGCAGGAAGAACGCCATGAACGCCAGCACATAGGGCAGCAGCGTGGCCAGCCAGTTGGTGGTGTTGGCGGGGTGGAAGTCATACGTCTCGATGATGCCCTGTTCCGCCTGCCGCGTGATGAGGGCACCGTTGTCGGAATAGAAGCTGTCGAAGCTGTACAGCTCACAGGCCACGTTGGTGCCGTCCTGGAGACCGGCGGAGAGGCGGTTGCCCGTCACCGTCAGCGTTTTGATCTTCTCCTCCGCAAGAAGCTGCCGCAGTTCGCTGTAAGGAATATCACCGTTGCGGCTGGTGCTGTTCATGGCGTAGCTCACCAGCACGATGGCCAGCAGCGCCATGACGAACAGCAGTCCGCGGGATCTTCTCTTTTCCGTCATCATGCTCCCTCCTTACGCTACCCAGTGCACGCCCTGCCAGCTCTGGTCAGAGCCGACGGAGATGGCCAGCAGCATCTGCGCCTGCACCTCTTCCACCGGCACATAGGGGTTGCCCCAGTAGCGGCTGTCGTGGGAACCGGTGCGGTTGTCGCCCATGGTGAAGATGCAGCCCTCCGGCACCTCGAAGGTCTGCGGACTTTCGGTGATGCCCTGTACCGGCAGGTAGTCCTCCGCCAGCTTCTCACCGTTGATATAGGTATAGCCGTCGCGGAAGGTGATCTTGTCGCCGGGGAGACCGATGACGCGCTTCACCAGCACCTTGCCCAGCTCGTCGCTCCAGAAGGTGACGATGTCGCCCCGCTCCGGCACCGGATCGGACACGGTGTAGGGCAGTCGCCAGCCGACCAGCAGGCATTTGGTGGGCAGCGTGGTCTCCATGGAGCCGCTGGGAACGTAGGCCAGCTGCAAAATGATCTTGAACACCACGAATACCACCGCCAGCGTGATGACCATATAGCCGTAGTCGTCCCACAGCCGCCGCGCCTTGCTCTTGGCGGGGGCGGCGGGCAGCTCCACGGGGGCGGTGTCGCCGGTAGGGATCGCCGTTTCCTCGGCGGGTGTTACCGGCGTGGTTGGGGATGTCTGTACCGGAGAATGCTTACCGGCCAGACGTTTTCCTCCCTTGTTTTCCATTCTGTCCTCATCTCCTTAGAAAAGATGGTTTATTTGGAGTATACCTCCGGCTTGAGAACGCCGATATAGGGTATATTCCGGTACTGCTGGGCGTAGTCCAGTCCGTAGCCCACCACGAACTCGTCGGGCACGGTGAAGCCCACATAGTTGGCGGTGATGGGCTTTTCACGGCGGGCGGGCTTATCCAGCAGCGTGGCGATGGTGACGGAGGCCGCCCCCTTGGTCTTGAGGTACTCCTTCAGGAAGGCCAGCGTGTTGCCGGAGTCCAGAATGTCCTCCACGATGATGATGTCGCGGCCGCTGATGTCCCGCTGCAGGTCGCGGGTGATCTGCACCACACCGGAGGACTTGGTGCCGTTGTTGTAAGAGGAGACGCCGATAAACTCCAGCTCGCTCTTGAGCTGTGTCGCCCGCACCAGATCGGCCATGAAGATAAAGCAGCCGTTCAGCACACCGACGAACATGGGGTTCTTGTCCTTGAAGTCGTCGAAGATCTGATCGCCCAGCGCTTGTACGCGGGTCTTGATCTCGTCCTCGGTCAGCAGCACTTTCAGGATATCCTGATCCATATTGCTCTTTGCCATTCGTTTAGTCCTCCGAATACGTTGAGATTGTAATGTATAGAGCGCTGTCGGCAGATTCCGGCAGAACACTTTCGTCTATGCCCACCTGCCACAGGGCGATGGGTTGGCCGTCGGCGCAGACCACCGGCCACGTCTCCCGCTGGGAGAGGGGGATATTGCCGTCCGCCATCAGCCGCTTGAGACTTCGCTGGCCGCGGCTTTCCGGCAGACGCATACGGTCGTCCCGCTGCCACGTCCGGACGGTGAGGGGCAGCCGCCGCACCGCCATAGCGCCCGCCAGGGGCGTTTCGCTGACGGTGACGCGCCATGTGCCGAATCGGTTGTCCCCGACGGTGAGGGGCGTTTCCTCCGGCGGCGGCGCTTTCAGAAACAGCGTCAGCACGCCGTCGGCGCACACCGCCGACGCACCGTAGGGCAGGGACAGCGATCCGCCGGTCTCCGCCAGACGCACCAGCGCGTCATAGTGGCGGGCGGTGAAGTCCTTCTTCCCGATGGACAGCCGCTCCACCAGCAGCCGCGCCATGCGGCGGCGGAGGGGCTCCGGTGCGCTTGCAAAGGCACTGGTCTCCACCGCTGTGCCGTCTTGCGGCAAGCGCTGTCGGGCGAGGTCGTCCAATAGCTCGTTTTCGCCCCGCAGGATGTCCGCCGTGCGGCAGATATGGGCGGCGAGAGCGGGGTTGATGTCCAGTAATTGGGGCATGATGTCCAGCCGCAGCCGGTTGCGGGCGTAGGTGCGGCAGTCGTTGGTCTCGTCAAAGACGTGGCCGATGCCGCGCTGCTCCAAATAGGCGGTGATGGATGCCTTGTCGGTGTCCAGCAGCGGGCGGATGATCCGTCCCCGCACCGGCGGGATGCCGGTCAGCCCCTGTGTGCCGGTGCCACGCAGCAATTGCAGCAGCACCGTCTCCGCCTGATCCTCCCGATGGTGGGCGGTGGCGATAAACGCAGCGCCGATCTCGTCCGCCGTGTGGCGGAGGAAATCGTAGCGGGCTTGCCGCCCCGCCTCCTCCACGGAGATATTTTCCCGCTCCGCCAGCGCCGTCACATCGGTGCGGCGGGGATAGAGAGGGATATTTCGCTCCTGACACAGCGCCGTCACGAAATCCTCGTCCCGCTGCGCCGTGGGGCGCATGAGATGGTTCAGATGTCCCGCCGCCACGGTGAAGCTGCGCGCCTGTCCCAACTGCCACAGGCAGTCCAGCAGACAGGTGGAGTCCTCGCCGCCGGAGAGGGCGCACAGGATGGTGCCGCCTTCCGGCGGAAACATCCCCCACCGCTCCATCCACGGTGTCAGACCGAGGGGGTCATTCCTCGTCATAGCGGGTCTCCAGCGTGCCGAAGGCGGTATACTCCGGCATCCACCGCAGCTCCACCTTGCCGGTTTCGCCGTGGCGGTTCTTGGCGATGATGCACTCCGCCACGTTCCGCTTCTCCGCGTCGTCGTTATAATAGTCGTCGCGGTAGAGGAACATGACGATGTCCGCGTCCTGCTCGATAGCGCCGGATTCGCGGAGGTCGGACAGCATGGGGCGCTTGTCCTCACGCTTTTCATTGGCACGGCTGAGCTGGGACAGGCACAGCACCGGTACCTGCAATTCCTTGGCCATGATCTTCAGCATACGGCTGATGTCGGACACCGCCTGTTGGCGGTTTTCGCCGGCATAGCCCTTGCCGCCGGCGGAGGTCATCAGTTGCAGATAGTCGATGACCACCAGTCCCAGATTATCCAGCCGGCGGCACTTGGCGTTCATATCCGCCACCGTCAGCAGGGGATTGTCGTCGATTCGGATGTCCATCCGGCTGAGGGCGGAGGCGGCCTCGGCGATCCGCGTCCAGTCGCTCTCCCGCAGGTTGCCGGTGATGAGCCGCTGGTTCTCCACCAGCCCTTCGCTGGCGATGAGGCGCGTCACCAGCTGTTCCTTGGACATTTCCAGCGAGAAGATGGCCACCGTCTTGCCGGACTCCCGCGCCGCCGCCAGCGCCACGTTCAGCGCCATACTGGTCTTGCCCATACCGGGACGGGCGGCCAGCAGCAGCAGGTCGGACTTGTTCAGGCCGTTGATCTTGGCATCCACGGCGGAAAGGCCGGTGGAAAGGCCGGGCAGCGTCTGCCCGCCGTTGGCGGTCAGCTCCGCCAGATGGCTCATCACGTCACCCAGCACCATGCCTACCGTCACCATGCCCTGACCGCTGCGGCCGCGGCGGATGGCGTAGATCTGCTGCTCCGCCGATTCCAGCATATCACCGGCGGTGCCGGTGCCGTCCTGCACCATGGCGGTGATGTTGCCGGCGGCAGCGGCCACCTGACGCATCAGCGCCTTGTCCTGCACGATGCGGACGTATTCCATCACGTTGGCGCTGGTAGGCGTGACCTCCATCAGCTGGACGAGGTAGCTGCGCACATCGTCGCCGCCCTGTCCGTTTTCCTCCAGCTCACCGGCCACGGTAACGCCGTCGATGGGCTTGGAGTAGATGAACATATGGTGGATGGTCTCGAATATGGTGCGGTTGGCGCGGACATAGAAGTCCTCCGCCTGCAATTTGTCCATCACGTCCTTGACGCAGTCCGCGTCGATGAGCATGGAGCCCAGCACCGCCTGCTCCGCCTGTGTGGAGTGGGGCATCTGCAAGGTCAATAATTCATCCGCCATGGGAGACCTCCTTTTGGGGTGAGTGTCGGCGGGACACATTGGTCCCGCCCTACAAACAAAATTCGGTAGAACATTGTAGGGTGGCACCAACGTGTGCCACTGCCGGTGGTTGCAGAGACTTGCGGTAAACGGGACGTAGGGCGGGATGACCTCATCCCGCCGCCCGCCGTGAAACGGCGGGAATGGCCTCCCCTTGTTTACAAGGGGAGGTGGCACGGCGAAGCCGTGACGGAAGGGATAACCCCGCCGCAGCGGA
>CAZTHY010000059.1:0-7138 GCA_964613205.1 uncultured Oscillospiraceae bacterium | reverse complement strand
CCAGCAGGAAGATGGCCGCCATGACGGGCACCAGCTTCTCACAGACGGAGGCCAGACGCTGCACGCCGCCCAGGAAGATAACGGCGCAGATGACCACCAGCACGATACCGGACACCCAGGCGGGAACGCCGAAGGCGGTCTGGATGGTGGAGCCGATGGAGTTGGACTGCACCATGCAGCCCATGAAGCCCAGCGCCAGAATGATGGACACGGCGAAGAAGCCGGCCAGGAACTTACCGAAACCGCCCTTGAACGCGGTGGTGATGTAGTACACGGGGCCGCCCTTGACGTTGCCATCGGGGTCAACGATACGGGTCTTTTGCGCCAGCGTAGCTTCGGCGTAGATGGTGGCCATGCCGAAGAAGGCGATGACCCACATCCAGAAGATGGCGCCGGGGCCGCCGGTAAGGATGGCGCCGGAGGCACCCACGATGTTGCCGGTACCCACCTGTGCGGCGATGGCAGTAGCCAGCGCCTGGAAAGAGGTCATGCCGCTCTCCTGCTTGCCGCCGCTGAGCTTCAGGTTGCCGAACACCTTCTTCATACCCTCGCCGAAGCAGCGCACCTGCACGAAGCGGGTCTTGATGGTGTACCACACGCCTACGCCCACCAGCAGGAAGATGAGGATGTAGTTACTGAGGTACTCGTTGATTTTTGTCACAATGGGGAACAGTACGGATTCAATCATTTTTTCTTTCCTCCCGAAAATCGCAATAAAAAAGCCGCCGGAAAGCGGCGACACTGAAGAAAAAACGGAAAACGCACAAGCGCTTGTCCACTCCGTCCTTTTGCCTGAGAGATTCGGCGCTGACGCACCTTGCACCTTCGGCACTCAACTCAATGAGATTCTCCAGAGTCCCCTCCCCGTCCGGTCTTTCCATTCCGAACGGCTCAACGGGTCATATTGCTTTGTTGGAGGTATGATACCACAGTTGTGTCCGTTTGGCAAGTCCCTTTTTGAATTTTTTGTAAACGCGAGAAAATTTCCTTTTTTCCGCGTGGCTATTGGCAATATCGTAAAACGATGTTATAAATATCGTAGAACGATATTTGGAGGTGAGCACCATGCCCCGCAAGACACTGGATACCCTTTCCGAGCCTATGTTTTACGTCCTCATGGCGCTGCGCCGCCGTTCCCTGTGCGGCACCGACATCGCCCACTGGGTCTCCTGCCGGACGGAGGGACGGCTGACACTGGGGCCGGGGACGCTGTACACCATACTGGGCAAGCTGACAGAGGAGCGGATGATCGAGGAGACGGCGGTGGAGGGGCGCAGACGCACCTACGCCATCACCGGTGCCGGAGAGACACTGTACGACAACGAGGTAGCGCGGCTGCACCGGTGCCTGGCCGATGCAGCGAGAGAGGAGGACACGCCATGCGAAAGCTGAGCCCCTACTACACCTATGAGATCGATGCCATCGAAAGCTGGCTGGATGAGCAGGCGCGAAACGGGCTGTTTGTCACGGAAAAGCTGGCGCTGGGCGCGCTGCGGTTTGAAAAGGGCGCGCCCAACGGCCACCGTCGCTACCGCATCGACGTGAAGCGCGACACCGGCTACCGCGGCGAGGAGATGCGTATCGCCGCCTATCGGGAGATGGGCTGGGAGTACGTCTGCGAGCTGGAAAGCTACAGCGACGTCTACTACTGCGACGACCCCGATGCACCGGAATTGAACACCGATGAGGAAATACTCCACGAGGTATTGGATAAGCGGCTGAAAAGCACGGCAAGGGGCAGCGTCATCGCCATGCTCCTGCTGCCCGCCATGTGGATATGGCAAGCCCTCCGGAACATCGGCGCTTACGAGGGCTTCTACACCTATCTGTCCGAAGGTGGGCTGCTCCTGCTGCCCATGTACCTGCTGCTGATCGTCAGCTTTATGGCATCCATGGCGATGCGGGCATGGAACGCCGCTGCCACCCGCCAACGGCTGCTGCTGGCGCGGGACTACCACACCGCCACCCGTGCCAACCGGTTCCGGCGCTGGAGCCGTGTCCATGCGGTTATCGCCTTTGGACTTTTGGCGCTGTCGCTGTTGATGGGCGCTTGGGTGGGCAGAGATACCACCATCCCCGTGGACGAGTTCACTGGCCCTTCGGTGACGGAGTTCTTCCCCGGCCACGAGGATATCCAGCCTATCCCCTACTCCGACGGCATATTGGATGTAGAGACATCGCGAGATTACTTCCCACCGGTCACCACAACACGGCTGCGGCAGGAAAGTTATCTGCCGGAATCGGCCATCGACGACACCGGCCGCCGGAGGGCGTGGACGTACCAGCTCATGATCCGTGAATTTCAGATCTCCGGCTGGGCGCAGCGGTACGCGGCAGAGGCGGCGGAGAAATGGGGCTACATTCCTGTCATCGTGGAGGGCTGGGACTGCGCCTGGTACGGTGATACATGGTACCAGAAGGAGGACGGCAGCAACCGGCAGCACTACCAAGACCTGTATCTCGTCAAGGGCAACACGGTGTGGAACTTCTACTACTGGGGCGAAACCGGCTACGACCTGCTGGCGGCTGCACAGGCATACGGCTTTACAACGTAATATTACAGGGCTTCCCTCACTATGAGGGAAGCCCTGTCGCTCTATCAAGTAGTTTGCCTTTACTGCAAAATGAAGGTCATGGTCACCGGTTCGTGGTCGGAGTGGGCGAAGCCGGTCTCCACCACGGCGCTTTCGGTGACGGAGACGTTGTCCGTCACCATGAAGCCGTCCACCGTCAGGACGTACTGCCCCTCATGGTACGCACCGTCGGCGTTGCGGCAGGAGGGAACGGGGTCGTTTTCGCCCAGCGGGGCGATAAGCGTCACGTTGAAACCGTCAAACGTCCCCTCGGGGATGGGCTGCGCCCAGGAATATTCTACATCCGCCTGTCCGAAATAGGCGGAGGAATCCCCCAGCAGGTCTTTGTTGAAGTCGCCGCCGGCCACGCACCAGTTGCCCGCGTCGTACTCCGCCTGCATATCCGCCAGCAGCAACGACAACTGCTCCGTGGCGATGGTGCCGTCGCTGGTATAGGCGGAGAGATGGAGGTTGTAAAGTACCAGCTCTTTACCGCCGTCCACCGGTATCCGGCTGACGGAATAGCACCGGTCGAGGTCGAGGAACTTCATAAATCCCCCCTCGATGGGCAGCTCCACCCGCTCCGCTTCGGTGATGGGTACAGGGGCGAAGGTCAGCAAGCCGGACTGGGACGCGCCATGGGGCTCCGTCAGCGGATAGAAGAGGTAGGGCGAGTCGTAATTCTGACAGAACACGCGGCTCTTGCCGGAGAGGGCGGCATACAGCGGTTCCCGCTCGTCCACATGGCAGCTGCGGGTGGAGCCGATGTCCACCTCCTGCACCAGGCAGAAGTCCGCCGCCTGCCCTTGCAGCAGCGCGGCAATGCCGCTGAGATTGGCATCCAGCCGCTCCCGACTCCACACGCGGGACTCGGTGCCGCCGTCCATGAAAAAGCCATAGTCCGGCTCGTAGGCGCCGAAGCCGATGTTGTAGGACACCACGGTGTAGCTCTCCCCTGCCGCCAGCGTGCCGGTGGTCTGGCCGTTTTCCGGTGTCAGCGCCATGTCGCCGATGCGGTGGTAGTCGATGACCACATAGGCCACATAGGCCAGCACCGCCAGCACCAGCGCTGCCACGATGCACAGGGGTATCTTCACCCATTTTTTCACGTTTTCCGACCTCCTCGGTTTACTTTTTTCTCAAAGTATAGTATACTGTATTTTAACGCATTTGAAAAGAGGTATCTTCCTTGAAAAAGATCGTCATTCGTTTTAACGCGCCGGTCATTCTGACCTTCGCCCTGCTGAGCTTGATCGCCCTGCTGCTGGGGAGCTGGACAGGCGGTGCGTCCACGTCCCAGTATTTCTCTGTCTACCGCTCCTCCCTGTCCGACCCGCTGACGTATGTCCGCTTCTTCGGCCATGTGCTGGGACACAGCAGCTACCAGCATTACATGGGCAATATGCTGCTGATGCTGCTGGTGGGGCCTTCGCTGGAGGAAAAGTACGGCAGCGGCACGATGGTGTGGACCATCGCCGTGACGGCGGTGGTGACGGGACTGGTGCATTTCGTGTTTTTCCCCGGCTCTGCGCTGCTGGGTGCCAGCGGCGTGGTGTTCATGATGATCGTCCTGTCCTCCTTCACCGCCATGCGGAAGGGTGAGATCCCTGTGACGCTGATTTTGGTGGTCATCTTTTACTTAGGCGGCGAGATCGTGGACGGCCTGTTCAAAAACGACAACGTCTCCCAGATCGCCCACATCGTCGGCGGACTGTGCGGGTTGGTGTTCGGCTTCACCATCCGCCGCGGCAGGAGGTGACCGCCATGTGGGTGGCCGTTCTCATCGGTGCCGCGCTGCTGGCGGCAGATCGGGTGTGCAAGCACCTGTCCCGCAGCGGAAAATGGCGCTACGATGGCAAGTTCTTCCGCTTTACCCATGTGGAGAATCGGGGCTTTTTCCTGAACCACGGCCAGCAGCATCCCCAGTTGGTGCGGTGGCTGCCCTGCGTGGTGTGGGTCATGGCGGCTGCCGCGCTGCTGCCAGAGCTGGGCAAGCGGCTGTTCACGGCGCAGCTGGGCATCCTGCTGGTGCTGCTGGGCGGCATCAGCAACCAGCTTGACCGTGTGGTGCGCCGCAGCGTCACCGACTACCTCCAGTTCCCCCACCGGAAGATAAAAAAGCGGGCGGCGGTGTGGAACATCGCCGACTTCATGCTCCTCGGCGGCGTGGTGCTGACGTGCATCGGCCTTCTGCGGGAGCTGCTGCGAAAGTAAAAAAATCGGGCTTGCGCCCGATTTTTTATTTCTCTTTGTAGTACAGCCGGCAGTGGCAGTAGCCTTCATAATTGGGATCGGCGATCTGATCCTTGAACTCCTGACACATACAGCGGTTTTCCTCCGTCCGTGCCAGACGGCAGGGGCAGTACCCGCCGGTGCGTTTCAGCCCTTCACGGATGGTCTGTACCACTTCCTGATCGTCGTTGAGCCGTATCTTCATGTGTACCTCCCGCTTACTCGTGGCTTTTGAACCAGTCCTCGCAGAATCTGGCGATGGCGGGGACGATGTCCTTGACGTAGCGGCGGGTGGTGTTGATGCACAGGTCGTAGGAGCCCTTGTCGCCCCACTTGGTATCGCTGTACATCTGATGGTGCTGGGCACGGTTGCGGTCGATCTGCTTCATCCGGCTCTCGATCTCCTTGGCGGTCAGCGTCTCCCCCTCGGGAGCGCGGCGCTGGCAGCGCTCCACCTTGGAGTCCTTCTCGGCGTAGACGAAGATGTTCAGCGGCTTGAAGTCCTTCAAGATCACATCCGCCGCGCGGCCAACGATGACGCAGTCGCCCTGCTTGGCGAAATTCTCGATGATCTGCCGCTGGGCGACGGCCACACGGATGGGCTGCTCCATGACCTGAAACGGCTGCATACCGAAGCGGTGGCCGATGGTCATGGGATAGGCGGCCTCGATGCTCTTTTCCGCCACATGAGCCACATAGTCCTCGTTGAAGCCATGCTCCCGGGCGATCATCTCGATGATCTCATGGTCGTAGCAGGGGATGCCCAGCGCATCCGCCAGACGCTTGCCCAGCTCACGGCCTCCGGAACCGAATTCACGGCTGATGGTAATGATCCTGTTCATAGTAGTTCCTCCCTTTCTCGGTTGGGTGTTTGCTCAATACTGATAGCAGCTTCCGCCGACAAACTCACGGATGAGGGAATTTTTCGGCACATAGGGGGTGTGGAGCGGCGGCACGCCGGACACCACCTTCATCAGATCGGTAAGGCCGTGCTGCTCCACGAATTCCGGTGTCAGCTCCTCTCGGAAGCAGGGGATGCTCACCAGATACTTGGCCAGCAGGCAGGGCTCATAGTCGTGGAAGGTGTCGATGTGGATGGCGGCGTTGCCCTTGTGGGGCTGGATGTAGTTCACCTCGCCCCGATCGACGCTCTCCGCCCGCTCCACCGTCTCCCGCAAACCGTGGCCACGGGTGTTGTAGTCCCGAATGAGACGCCGCGCCACCCGAAGCTGCTCGGGACGGACGATGCGGTCGTCGTGGGTGATGATGCGGGTGCGGGGCGCTACATAGACGCCGGTGGCCGCGCCACGGATCTTGTCGAAGATCAGCGGGTTCAGCATATGGATGCCCTCGGCGATGATGATGCAGTCCTTATCGCCCTGCATTTTCCGATACCCGCCGGTGTTGCCGGTGAGGAAGTCATACCAGGGGATGTCCACCTCCCTGCCGTCCAGCAGTTGGCCGATGCAGGACACCAACTGCTCCACGTTGACGCAGTAGGGGGATTCCCAGTCGGTGGCCTCCGGCGGCCGCTTATCCAGCGGGAGGAAGAAATTGTCCATGCTGAGCAAGCACACCTTCACGCCTAAGTTCTCCAGATAGTCCTTCAAACGCATGGCGGTGGTGGTCTTGCCGCTGCCGGAGGGGCCGGTCAGCGCCACGATACGGCGGTTGCGTCCCTCCGCTAAAACGGCACCGGCGGCAGCGGAGATCTTGTCGTGGTAGACCTCCTCACAGCGCAGCACGAACTGTGTCTCGTTGGTCATGGCCTGATTGATGTTCTCCAAGTCGATGACTCGCATAGCGTCGCTCCTTTCCGTGGGAATGTGTATTCGCTTGTATTATACCACAGTGGTGCCGCTGCGTCAAAGGGCAAATCGTTAAGGAATTAACCGACTGCAAATTTCACAAAAGAAGCGGCAAAAACGGGAATATTCCATTGCAAAATGCCCTAATTTGTGGTAATATGATGGTAGGAATTTAACAATTCTGCACAAAGCCTTTTCCGATTGTGGCATAACCGCCAAAAGGCGGCGACTTTGCCCCGCGGAAAGAGAAAGGACGTGAACCCCCTTTGGAGCATCATCCCAAGATCATCGCCGTCGCCGGTAAAGGCGGCGTAGGCAAAACCTCCATTTCCGCCGCCTTTGTGCGGCTGCTGACGGAGGCGTACCCCGACAAGCGTATTCTGGCCATCGACGCCGACCCCGCCGTGGGTCTTTCCACCGCGCTGGGCGTGGAGGTGAAGGAGACGCTGGACGACATCCGCAAGAGCATTGTGGCCTCGGTGGAGGACGGTGCGCCCCGCGAGGCCATCGAGCTTTTAAGCGAGG
>CAZTHY010000058.1:0-7250 GCA_964613205.1 uncultured Oscillospiraceae bacterium | reverse complement strand
TCCCTTCCGTCAACGCTTCGCGTTGCCACCTCCCCTTTAAAAAGGGGAGGCTTTTCCTCGCCGTTTCACGGCGAGGGCGGCGGGGTGAGGTCACCCCGCCCTACGAAACGGTTCATCGCAAGGCACAGCGGAGCGGTTCTCTCCCTCAGTCACGGCTTCGCCGTGCCAGCTCCCTCACAGAGGGAGCCAAGAATTTAAAAAAAGAGACGGCTTCGCCGTCTCTTTTTTACGCCACAGGCGTGAATTCCAGATTCAGATCCACCACTTCGTCCACGCCGTCCAGTTCGCCGCTGTCGCTGTACTGCCACACGTCGTAGGCATAGTAGAAATCGGGGTAGTCGGCGTAGTCCGCCACCCACAGGGAGCGTCCCGACAGGGCGCGGAGGTCGTAGCGGTAGTAGCCCTGCTGGCGGTTGAGGTAGACACCGGCGGTGTAGCCGCCCTTTTCCACGACGTTGCAGAAGGCGGCGGCGCTCTCCGTCAGATAGCGGCAGTCGTACTCCGCCGTGCGGGAATCGTCGGCAAAGGTGGGCTCCCAGTCGAAATACACCGGCAATTCCAGCGCGCGGCCATCCAGCAGCTCCAGCGCGTACAGCGCCTCCTCCGCCGCTTCACGGACGGTGACGGCCTGAGAGAAGAAGTACACGCCCACGTCGATACCGGCGTCCTTCGCCCCCTCATAGTACCGCTCAAAGGCGCGGTCGCGCTGCAAAACGCCCTCGGTGTAGCCGCGGTAGCCAAGGCGGAGATAGGCAAAGCGGATGCCCTGCCGGTACAGGTCGTCCCAGTCGATGTCCCCCTGATAATTGGACACGTCCACGCCCCAGCGGGTGTAGTAATTGCTGCCGGTGTAGAGGACACGCTCCCCTTCCCTGCGGAATTCGTCCTGCTCCACCTCGCTGACAGGCACGCCGTCCATAGGCGTGTGCCAGACCATGTTGGCGCCGTCGTTGATGTACACCTGCCCCTCATGGGGATCCTGTTCCGGCGGCTGCTGCGCCGGTTTGGGGCGGAGGGACAGCAGCACCGCCGCCAGCACGATGACCACCGCCAGTGCGGCGGTCAGCAGCAGAATCGGCGGGAAATACCGCCGTCTTTGGCGTACCGGCGGGGAGAGACGGCGGCTCACTGCGCCACCTCTTGGGCGAGACGACGGGCGAATTCGACGGCGTGAGCGGCCTTATCCTCGTCCATGAACTGGATGTGATACCCCAAATGGCGCTCCGCCGCG
Source organism: uncultured Oscillospiraceae bacterium (assembly GCA_964613205.1). Lineage (GTDB taxonomy): Bacteria > Bacillota > Clostridia > Oscillospirales > Oscillospiraceae > Vescimonas. The sequence goes on along the minus strand of CAZTHY010000058.1, from coordinate 6,019 downwards.
ATGCCGTGCCACCGCGTACCGCTGTGCTTGCACCAGCGCTTCATGGCCTCGTCAAAGAGGTCGGTGGCCTTTTCGGGGCGGTAACCGGCGGTCATCAGCGCGGCGAAGGACTTCCCCGCCATCAGCGCGGGGCCTTTGCCCTGTTCACCGTAGAATTTATCGAAGGCGTACACCAGCCGATCCAGCGCCGCTTTCATGGGGGCGGGGCAGAACCAGGAGTACACCGGCGCGGCCAGCAGCACCAGATCGGCGCGGCTTACGGCTTCAAAAACAGGCTGCATATCGTCCTGGATGACGCAGGCGGGCTGCGTCCAGTCGCTCTGGCAGCCACGGCAGGCGCGGCAGCCGGAGAGGTTCATGTCGTACAGAGAGAACACCTCATGGGTGTGTCCCAGCCGGTGCCACTCCTCCAAAAAAGGCGTCAGCAGCGCCAGCGTGTTGCTGTTTTTCCCCCGAGGGGAGGCAAAAAGTACGCAGCAGTGCATGGTGGTCTCCTTTCGTCGCTAACATTTCCGGAACAGGTGCAGGTCGAAGGCGGTGGTGGTGGTCAGGCTGTCCAGCGCGGCCAGCCGCTCCTTGCCCTCCCGCGGCGTTTTCCAGCAATAGGGCGTCATACCGAACAGCGCCTGTATGTCCTCCTGACAGGGCAGGGTGATGGTGTCGCGGATGTGGGTGATGGTCACATATTGAAAGCCCTCGTAGGGCGTTTCCTTCGTCTCGTTGGGATAGGGCTGGTCGTACAGCACCTGCTTCATCTCCCACAGGTGGTCGGCCGCCGGCACCACATAGAGGAAATAGCCGCCCGCCGCCAGCACACGGCGGAATTCCTCCACCGCCAGCGGCGAAAAGCAGTCCAGCAGCAGGTGGAACGTGCCGTCCTGTGCAGGCAGGTGATAGGCGCTGGCCACCGCCACCTCGGCGTTTCGCGCCCGCTTGGCGGCGCTGCGCACCATGGCCTTGGAGATGTCGATACCCGCCACGCGGGGCGCTTTTCCGGCGCTTGCGAGGGCATCGTACAGGGCGGCGGTGTAGTACCCCTCGCCGCAGCCTACGTCCAGCACGTTGGGCGCATGGGGCGTATAGTTCACCGCCATTTGGCACAGCGCCCGCTGCAAAAAGCCGTAGTATCCCTTGGCCAAAAAGGCGCTGCGGGCGGCGGTCATGGCTTTGTCGTCCCCCGGGGACTTGGAGTGCCGCCGATTCACCGGCAGCAGGTAGGTGTAGCCCTCCCTGGCGATGTCGAAGCAGTGACCGTCGGGGCAGCGGTAGCTGCCGCCCGTCACCGTCAGTGCGCCGCCACAGAGGGGGCAGCAGAACAAACTCATTTCTTCCCCTCCGGTACCGTTACGTCGTGGATCCACTTGCCGGTATGTATCCGCATGAGGCACACCGGCGTTTTCACGACGCACTCCGCCTGTATGGCGGCGGAGATGATCCACGGGTCGCTGTCCAGCACCAGCGCCGTGATGGCGGTAAGGGGCAGGGCGATGACCCACTGGGGAGCCAGGTCAAGCACCGTAGACCAGCCCACGTCGCCGCCTGCCCGCAGAATACCGGTAACGGCGGAGATGGTGTAGGCGTGGAGGGGGATGGACGCAAAGCCCGTCACCGCCAGCGTGGTGGCCAGATGGGCGCTGAGGTCGTACAGCTTAAAGAGGGGGAAGATCACCGGCTGGAAGAAGGTAGGCACCAGCACCAGCGCGACAACGGCCAGCGCCGCACCCACCAGCACCGTCACCCAGGAGAGGGTACGCGCCAGCGCCATCAGCTCGTCGTGGCTCTGCCCCTCGCCGATGGCCTTGCCGATCATCACGCCGGTGGCGGCGCCGATGCCGAAGCAGACCACCAGGAACAGCCGGTTCAGGTTGCCCATCACCGCGTTGGCGGCCAGATATTCCACGGAGATAAGGGTGTGTCCCAGCACCACCGTCAGCATACTGTTGCCCAAGCCCCAGAAAAGCTCGTTCACCAGCACCGGCGAGGCGTACTTCACGAAACGCCGCAGCATTTCCATCCCCGGGCGCAGCAGCGCCGGAATGTCCAGCGGGATGGTCTTGCTCCGCAGGGCGCAGAACAGGCAGACGAGGAACTCCGCCACACGGCTCAGCAGCGTGGCGATGGCCGCGCCCTCCACGCCCATCATGGGGAAGCCGCACTTGCCGAAGATCAGCAGGTAGTTCATGCAGGTGTTCAGCAGCGTGGACATACCGAACAGCTTCATGCCGAAGCTGGCGTTCTCCACGCTGCGCTGGGCGCTGACGTAGATGGAGGACAGCATATTAAAGACGTAGGAGAAGCCGATGACACGCAGATAGGGCGCTCCCAGCAATGACAGATGGTGCTTGTTGCTCATCAGATCCATGATCTGCACCGGAAACAGGAACAGCACGATGGCCACCGCCAGCGCCAGCGCCGTACCGGTGAAGCAGGCCACGCCGATGGCACGGCTGATGTTGGTCAGATCCTTTTTGCCCCAGTACTGGCTGATGAGGATGCCCACGCCGGACTGAACGCCGAACACGATGGAGATCAGCAGGAACACCGGCACGTTGGCGCTGGTGACGGCGGCCATCTCGTCGTTGCCCAGCTGACTGACCATCAGCGTGTCGATGAGGCCGAGGGAGAAAGTGATCAGGTTTTGCAGGGCGATAGGCCCCGTCAGACGGGCGAGATAGCGGTAAAAGCCTCTGTCCCGACGAAGTGCTTGCAGCATGATAGGTATATCCTCCGAAGTATGATAACGATTATAGCATGGGGAAGCGGCTCTCTTTGTGCCGCTTCAAGGTGTCGCACAGCGCGTCCACGTCCTGCCGCGTGTTCTCCGGCGAGAAGGAGATGCGGATGACGCCGGCGGCGGTCTTTTTGTCCAGCCCCAGTGACGACACCACATGGCTGGCCTTGCCCTGATGACAGGCGGAACCGGCGGAGATGCAGATTCCCTCCGCACCCAGCTCCGTGACGATGTTGCCGCTGGGATAGCCCACCAGCGACACCGACAGGATGTGAGGTGCCGTGCCTGCGCCTACCGGTACGATACCGCCGAGGGACAGCAGCTTGTCGAGGCAGTACGCTTTCAAGTCCGCCATGTGGGCGAGTTTTTCCGCATACCGCTCCTGCCGCAGCTCCACCGCCTTGGCAAAACCGGCTATCTGCGCCGTGGCCTCCGTGCCGGAGCGCAGTCCCCTCTCCTGTCCGCCGCCGGGGAGAAGCGGGCGGGGATGGCGCAGCCGCTCACCGATGTACAGCGCGCCGATGCCCTTGGGTGCGCCCAGCTTGTGGCCGGAAAGACTCATCATGTCCACGCCCCACCCCTGCGGGTCGCAGGGGACTTTCAAAAAGCCCTGCACCGCGTCACAGTGGAGCAGCGCGGCGGATTTCTTCTCCCGCAGCAGCTTGGCCGTCTCCGCCACCGGAAAGACACAGCCGGTCTCGTTGTTCACCAGCATCATGGACACCAGCACCGTGTCGTCACGCAGCGCACCGGCCACCTGCTCCACGGTGATATTGCCGTTCCGGTCGGGTTTCAGATACGTCACCTCATAGCCCTGCTGCTGGAGCCACTTGCAGGGCTCCAGAATGGCGCTGTGCTCCTCGGCGGTGGTGATGATATGCTTGCCGGTGTGGCGACCCTGCCACACGGCGGCCTGTATCGCCCAGTTGTCGCTCTCCGTGCCGCAGGAGGTAAAATACAGCCGCTCCGCGTCACAGCCCAGCGCACCGGCGATGGTACCGCGCCAGCGCTCCACCGCCTTTTTCATCTCCTGCCCGAGGGGGTACTGGGCGGAGGGATTGCCGAATTGGCCGGTAAGCACCTCATACATCGCGTCGGCAACGGCCTTGGGCACAGGGGTGGTAGCGGCATTATCCAGATAAACCATGGTATCGACCTCACGATTTCCCTGTCGGGGCTTGATAGTCCCGACAAAATCAAGTATAATAGTAACACCTTATTATACGATAGATCAGAGGAAAGTGCAAGATGCGTATTGCCATCTATACCCTTGGCTGCAAGGTCAATCAATACGAAACGCAGGCCATGGAGCAGGAGCTGACCCGCCGCGGCCATGAGCTGGTGCCCTTCGAGGACACGGCGGACGCCTATATCGTCAACACCTGTTCCGTCACCGCCGTCAGCGACAAGAAATCCCGTCAGATGATCCGCCGCTGCCGGAAGAAGAACGACCGTGCCGTGGTGGCCGCCTGCGGCTGCTACGTCCAGACCCACGGCGACGAGGCCGCCACGCTGGGTCTCGACCTCATCGCCGGTACCGGCGACCGCATGGCGTTTCTCGACCTGCTGGAACAGGCGGCGCGGGAAAAGGAGCCTATCACGCTGCTGGACGACGCGCTGCGCCGCCGTGAGTTTGAAATCCTCCCTGCCGGCGGCATGACAGAGCGCACCCGTGCCATGCTGAAGGTGGAGGACGGCTGCGTCAATTTCTGTTCCTACTGCATTATCCCCTACGCCAGAGGGCCGGTGCGTTCGCTGCCGAAGGCCGACGCGGTGGCGCAGACCGTAAAGCTGCGTCAGGAGGGCTATCGGGAGCTGGTCATCACCGGCATTGAGATCTGCGGCTGGGGTCGGGATTTGGACACCGGCGAGAGTCTCATCGACCTGCTGGAATCCGTCAGCGAGGCGGCGGGGGATATGCGGCTGCGGCTGGGCAGTCTGGAACCCCGCACCATCACCGAGGACTTCTGCCGTCGATCATCGAAGCTGGCCAATCTGTGTCCCCACTTCCACCTGTCCATGCAGTCCGGCTGCGACGAGACGCTGGCCGCCATGCGCCGGAAGTACGACACCGCCCGATTTTACGAGTCCGTCACGCTGCTGCGGCAGTATTTCGACCGTCCCGCCATCACCACCGACCTGATCTGCGGCTTCCCCGGGGAGACGGAGGAGCACTTCGCCCAGACGCTGGCGTTCATCGAAAAGTGCGGCTTCGCCGCCATGCACATCTTCCCCTACTCCATCCGCCCGGGCACCAAGGCCGCCGCCATGCCCCAGCAATGGACGGCGGCGGTGAAGGAGCAGCGCTGCGCCAAAGCCGCACAGGTGGCGGAGAAGATGCGGCAAGCCTATTTGGAGAGCTGCGTCGGCCGGACGTATCCGGTGCTGTTCGAGCAGGAGAAGGACGGCCTTTACACCGGCCACGCCCCCAATTACTGCGAGGTGGGCGTCGCGGGAGCAGATTTACATAATCAAGTGTTGAACGTGAAGATCACAGGAATCAACGGCGATATACTGACAGGGGAGTTGACATAACATGAGCCATTTCTTTGCCTACATCAACCGTATGCGCTTCATCCAGCGCTGGGCGCTGATGCGCAACAGTTACAGCGAGAACATTCAGGAGCACAGCCATCAGGTGGCGGTGCTGGCACACGCGCTGGCCGTCATCCGCAACCGGTATTTCGGTGGGCAGGTGGATGCCGGCGCGGTGGCCGCCGCCGCGCTGTATCACGACGCAGCGGAAATTCTCACCGGCGATATGCCCACCCCCATCAAGTACTACAACCCCGAAATTCGGGACGCCTACAAGAAGGTGGAGCGGGTGGCGGAGAAGAAGCTGCTGGCCATGCTGCCGGCAGAATTGCAGCCGGACTACGACGAGCTGCTCCACCCCGTGGATGAGGAGATCGAGACACTGGTGAAGGCGGCGGACAAGCTGGCCGCCCACATCAAGTGCCTGGAGGAATTGAAGGCGGGCAACGACGAGTTTGGCCGCGCCGCCGAGCAGACCGCCGCCGCACTGCAAGAGATGGCGCTGCCGGAGGTGGCCTATTTCACGGAGCATTTCCTGCCCTCCTTCCGTCTGACGCTGGACGAGCTGGAGTAAAACGCCCCTTTTCCCTCCCTGACCAGCAGCGGGGAGGGAAAAGTCTGAAAATCTTTGATTTTTTTCTTGACAGGGCGGGGCGACTATGGTAATATATACGAGCTGACAATTTGAGCGGAGGGTGCACGCGGGTGTAGCACAATGGCCAGGGCACCAGCCTTCCAAGCTGGGGATGCGGG
>CAZTHY010000057.1:0-7335 GCA_964613205.1 uncultured Oscillospiraceae bacterium | reverse complement strand
GAACTCGCTGCCCTCCTCCATGATGGTGAGATCGGCGGCAAAGTTGGTGTCGAACACGTAGTCAAAGCCCATGATCTTCAGCGCCGTCACCATGCGCTTGGCGGTGGCGAACTTGGGGTCAAGGTGGAAATGCTCCGCCCACGCCGCACGGACGGCGGGCGCTACCTGTACCACCACGACCTTTTCGGGGTCGGCCAGCGCGTCGAACACCTTGCCGGTGTCGTCGTGCTCCTGCAAGCCGCCTACGGGACAGTGGGTGATGCACTGGCCGCAGAAGGTGCAGTCAGACTCGCCCAGTGTGCGGGTGCGGGAGACGCCGATGGTGGTGCGGGAGCCGGTGCCCATCAGATCCCAGATGCCCATGCCCTGGATCTTGTCGCACACCTGAATGCAGCGCATACAGCGGATACAGCGGTTTTCGATGCGGATGACGGGGTTGGAGAAGTCGTCAGGGATGTTCCGCAGGTCGTCGATGTAGTGGTCGCCCAGCAGGTTGTAGTCGTTGGTGAGCTGCTGGAGCTTGCAGTTGCCGCTGCGGGTACATTTGGTACACTTGGTATCGTGCTGGCTCAGCAGCAGTCGCAGGTTGACGCGGCGGGCTTCACGGACGCGGGGCGAATTGGTGTACACCACCATGCCCTCCGCCACCTGACTGTCGCAGGAGGGGACGAGACGCGCCTGTCCCTCCACCTCCACCATGCACAGACGGCAGGCACCGATCTCGTTGATGCCCTTCAGATAGCAGAGGGTGGGGATTTCGATCTTCGCCGAGCGGGCGGCCTCCAGAATCGTGGTGCCGTCGGGGACGGTGACGGTTTTCTTGTCGATGGTCAGCGTTACCATTTAACGTTCCTCCCTCCTCTGAAAATGCCGTAGCCGAAGTGGTCGCACCGCAGGCAGCGGGAGGCCTCGGTACGAGCGCCCTCCTCCGTCAGGCCGCACTCGATGTCCTCGAAGTCGCAGCGGCGTTCACAGGCTTCACGCTCGGTGGTGTTGATGCGCCCGTGGGGCGATCTGTTGTTCAGCTTGGGTGCAGGCACGTCCACGTCCACGGTGATCTCGTGCCTGAAGCCCAGATGTACGTCGATGTTGGCGGCTGCCACCTTACCGGCGGCAATGGCGCGGATGGCGGTGGCGGGGCCGGTGACGCAGTCGCCTCCGGCGAACACGTTGTCCATATCGCCTACCTGACCGGACAGACCTGCCACCACGGTGCCCCGCTTGATGGGCACGCCGGCCTGCTCAAAGCCCTGAATTTCGATGCCCTGGCCGATGGCCACCACGATGATGTCGGCGGGGATGCGTCTCTCCGGCAGATCGGCCTTGTTGGGACGGGGACGGCCTGACTTGTCGGCCTCACCAATAAGCTGGGGCTGTACCCACAGCGCGGCGGCGTTGCCGTCCTCGTCGGCTTCGATGTGGCTGGGCGCCATCAGCGTCAGCAGCTCCGCACCCTCCGCCATAGCGCCGGTGATCTCGTCCGGCAGGGCGGTCATGTCCTCGATACGGCGGCGGTAGACGCAGGTCACCTTCTCCGCACCCAGTCGGATGGAGCTGCGGGTCACGTCCATGGCCACGTTGCCGCCGCCGATGACCACCACCCGCTTGCCGGTGAAGTCGGGCATTACGTCGTTACCGATGGCACGCAGCATCTCCACGGCGGACATGACGTTGCGGCTGTCCTCGCCCGGGATGCCCACCTTCTTGTCCTGATGGGCGCCGATGGCGATGTAGAGACAGTCGAACTGCTTTTGCAGCTCCTCGATCCAGATATCGCGGCCAATGACCACACCGGTGTGGGCTTCGATGCCCAGCGACAGGATGGAGTCGATCTCCGCGTCCAGAAGCTGACGGGGGAAACGATAGCTGGGGATGCCGTAGCGGAGCATACCGCCCAGCTTCTCCCGCTCCTCGTACACCGTTACCTTGTGACCCATCAGCGCCAGATAGTAGGCGCAGCTCAGACCGCTGGGGCCGCCGCCCACGATGGCCACCTTTTTACCGGTGGGAGGCGCACAGGGGGGCTGGGGCACGTCGCCGGCGGTGTCCACCGCGTAGCGCTTCAGGCCGCGGATGTTGATGGCGTCGTCGATCATATTACGGCGGCAGCGGGCTTCACAGGGATGCTCGCAGATATAGGCACAGGCGGTGGGGAAGGGGTTATCCTTGCGGATGAGCCGCACCGCGTCGGCGCAGCGGCCTTCGCCTACCAGCGCCATGTAGCCAGGCACGTCCACACCGGCGGGACACAGCGCCACACAGGGGACGGGGAGCTGCAATCCGGCCAGACACCGGTGGTGCTTGACGTGCTCCTCGTAGTCGTCACGGAAGCCCTCCAGACCGTCCAGCACCAGCCGCGCCGCGTCACGTCCGATGGCGCAGTCGGCGGTGTTGAGGATGCTGCGGGCGGTTTTTTCAATAATGGCGATGGTCTCCATGGTGCCGGTGCCGTCCAGCACGGTGGAGATCAGCTTGCTCAGCTGACCGAGACCGATACGGCAGGGCACGCACTTGCCGCAGGACTGGGCGTGGCACAGCTGCAAAAAGGACAGCGACATATCCACGGGGCACAGTCCCGGAGGGCTGGCGGCGATTCGCCGTTCCACGTCACGGTAGAGATTGTCCACCACGGTTTGGGCGCGGCTGGGGTTTTTGATGTCAAGTCTGCTCAAAAGAGGTGCCTCCTTTCGTCTGCGCGGCGTGGACAACCGTCCTATGCCGGTAGACTTACTTTAGGTTAACTATAAGAATGACACAAAATTCGGAAAAAGTCAATAAAATAGGAAAAGTTGTTAAAACAATGAAAATTTCTCAAAAATTGCCAAAATGATAACGCAATTCTTTTAACAAAGTAGTGCTAAGAGGGCGTAAAAATTTCGTATCAGGAAAATTTGTATTATTTGGAAACGAATAGAGAGGCGGAAATATGCTCCTCCGACCCGACAAGGGGAGCAATGAAAAAAAGAAGCCCTCGCGGGCTTCTTTTTTTATTGCTTTCTCGCCGTCAGATATTCGTCCCCTGGCCGCCAGTAGGGACACTCCCTCGTGTCGGCGGCCAGAAACCGCGCCAGCTCGTCCTCGTCCATGTCCATGTCGCAGACGTAGTCGTCGTATTCCTCGTCGTAGCTATACCACACGCAGCTTTCGCATTTCGTCATAGCGCGCCTCCTATCGGATGATGCAGTATTTCTCAAACCGGCAGTGGTGGTAGTACAGCAGCGTGATGATGCTGCACACCAGCCAACCGGCGGGGTAGCTCAGCGCAATGGGCACGATCTCATTGGCCACGAAGTGGGACACCACATAGAGGTAGATCTGACGGAACACCACGAAGGAGCCGATCATGATAAACATGGGCACCTGCGTGTTGCCTGCGCCGCGGAGGGCGGCGGAGTAGACCTGATTGATGCAGAACAGCAGGTAGAACGGCGACAGCAGCCGCAGCAGCAGCGCACCGTAGGACACCACCTCGGCACGGTCGTTGAAGAACGCCGTCAGTTGGGGCGCCAGCAGCAGCACCGGCACCAGTAGCACCGCCGTCACGCCCACGGACAGCCACAGCGCCACACGCACGCCCTTCTTGGCGCGTTTCGCGTCGCCTACGCCCAGATTCTGCCCCACGAAGGTGGTGCCCGCCATGGCGATGGACTGCACCGGCAGGATGACCAGCTGATCCACCTTGGTATACGCCGTCCAGCCGGACATACAGTCGGGGCCGAAGGCGTTGATGTAGCTCTGCACGAACACGTTGGAGAAGGCCGTCACTGCCATTTGCAGCGCGGCGGGGATGCCCACCACCACGATCTGTTTCAGCACCAGCCATGTGATGCGCAGCGCTTTCAGCTCCAGCCGGATAGCACCCTCCGCCCGCATAAGGGTGATGACCGTCAGCACGGCGGAGACGCCCTGGGCGATGATGGTGGCGTAGGCCACGCCCTCCACGCCCATGTGGAACTTCAGGACAAACAGCAGATCCAGCGCCGTGTTCAGCACCGCCGACACCAGCAGGAAGTAGAAAGGCCGCCGCGAGTCGCCTACCGCCCGCAATATACCGGAGCCCATGTTGTAGATCAGCAGCCCCATCACACCGGCGAAGTAGATGGTGAGGTACGCCCCCTGTTCCGGCACCACTTCTGCCGGCGTTTTCATGAAGCGCATCATGGTGGGGATCATAGCGATACCGGCGAAGGTGAACACCACGCCTAAAAGCAGCGTCAGCACCATGGAGGTGTGGACGGCCTGCTTCACCTTGTCGTCACGGCCTGCGCCGTAGTACTGGCTGATGACCACGCCTGCACCGCTGGAAAGTCCCAAAAAGAAGCCGATGAGCATATTGATGACCGGTGTCACGGTGCCTACGGCGGAGAAAGCCTCGTTGCTGACGTAGTTGCCCACCACCCAGGTGTCCACCATGTTGTAGAGCTGCTGGAACAGGTTGCCTACCAGCAGCGGCAGGGAGAAATTGATGAGATGGCGGGAGATGTTCCCCTTTGTCATGTCCACGTCATACCGCGCCGGTCGGTGGTGGGTATGGAAGTGGAGGTGTATATGCGAAGAGTGATGCATGGCTGGTTCCTTTCCTTGCCGTCACGTTGTTATATCGTCGTTAAGAAGATTATAACACGGTGCGGCACGGGGTGCAACCGCCATAATGGACAGGAAGCGGCTCAAATCAGGCGGGGAGACTGTAAAAATTCCTCTATCTCCGCCGGACGCATGATGGACACCTCGTAGGCGGTGCGGTCGGTGAGGACGCCGCCCTCGTTTTTCGTGTAGACGCGGCTCTGTATCCGCCCCTCGGCGGTGAACCGCTGGCCGGTGTGGAGCAGCGACGCTTCCTCCGCCACCGCACCCCAGGCGATGCAGGGCAGGTAGTCGGAGCGGCCATACCGGCGGTTGACCGCCAGTATCATGTCGCAGATCTCACGACCCAGCGGCGTGCGGCGGTAGGTGGGCATTTTGCAGAGGATGCCGGAGAGCTGGATGCGGTTCACCGGCTCGCCGCTGTCCGCTGCCATCGTCTGGGCAAAGACGGACAGCACCAGCCGGCTGCCCTGTCCGCTCTTATTGTTGAAGGAGCGGAGCTGGCCGGTGACGGCCACGGTGTCGCCTGATTCAATGGGCGTTTCGTCTAAAAGCGGGCGGGGGACGATGACCGGCAGCTTGTCCCGCTGCCCCGAAAGGCGGGGCACCTCCATGAGAAAGCGGTAGAAGGCGCAGCCGTGGTTGACGTGGGACAGGGCGGGGACGGTGGCCGCCGTGCCCCGCAGCGCCACGCGATTGCAGTTCAGTTCCATAGTACACCTCGTTCGTTGAAGTACCACAGGCTATGCGCCGGCGGGGTAAAATATGCCCTTTTCAAACCGGCGGAGATGTGGCATAATAGGGGAGAGGTGATCGTAATGAGATACAAGGGCAAGGTCTATCGTCCGCCCAGCGAGGCGTACAGCCTTATCGTGCAGGTGACCTACGGGTGCAGCCACAACCGCTGCGCCTTCTGCGATATGTACGACGACAAGCATTTCGCCATGCGCCCCATGGCGGAGATCAGAGAGGACTTCGAGCTGGCACGGCGGTATTACAGCCGTGTGGAGCGCGTCTTTTTGGCCGACGGCGATGCGCTGATGCGGAAAACCGGCGACCTTATCGAGATTTTGGGGCTGGTCTACGGCCTGTTCCCCGAATGTCGGCGGGTGAGCTGCTACGCCTCCCCCACCAGCCTGCACATCAAAAGCGAGGACGACCTGCGGCTTTTGCGGCAGCGGGGCTTGCAGATGGTGTACATGGGGCTGGAATCCGGCTGTGACGCGGTGCTGGCGCGGATGGACAAGGGACACGACGCAGCATCCATCGTGGCGGCGGGGCAGAAAGCCCGCCGGTGCGGCCTTGCGCTGTCGGTAACGGCCATTTCGGGGCTGGGCAGCGTGGAGCAGTGGCGCGAACACGCGCTGGACACCGCCAAAGCCGTCAGTGAGATGCGGCCGGACTATCTGGGACTGCTGACGCTGATGGTAGAGGGCGGCACGCCGCTGGAAAAGTGGGTGCGGCAGGGGGAGTTTACGCTCCTCAGCCCATTGGAGGTGCTGAAAGAGACGGAACTCTTTTTGCAGAACGTGGACAGCGAGGGCACCGTGTTCCGCGCCAACCACGCCAGCAACTACCTGACGCTGAAAGGTACCCTCAACGCAGACCGTGACGCGCTGCTGGGGCAGATCGCTGCCGCGCTGGATGGCCGCCGCGACCTGAAACCGGAGTTCCTGCGGGCGCTGTGAGAAAAAACTTGACAACGGGACAAAATGTGATAAAATGACACCATATTGAAAACCGTTGAGTAAGAGGAGTACCCCCGCCGGAAACGGGCAGAGAGCCGCGGCATGGTGGAAGCGTGGCGGTGGAACGCGGGGCGAATGGACTTACGAGGGCGGGGAGAAAACCCGAAAGGGCGAGTAATACCCGACGGACACCATGGCCGTTATCCTGTGGAGCGCATGACTGTGCGCGCAGAGTGGGCGCGAAAGCGCCAATGTGGGTGGTACCGCAGACTGTATTTTCAGCCTGTCCCACGGAAGAGATTCCGTGGGACAGGTTTTTTGTGTTTCGGAATCAACAACATGCTTCATACAGAAAGGAAACAACAACATGGGCAAGATCATCCTCACCGGCGACCGTCCTACCGGCCGCCTCCACGTCGGCCACTACGTCGGCTCCCTCCGCAACCGTGTGCTGCTGCAAAACAGCGGCCAGTACGAGAAAATCTTCATCATGGTGGCGGACGCACAGGCGCTGACCGACAACTTCGACAACCCCGGCAAGGTGCGGGAGAACATCATGGAAGTGGCGCTGGATTATATGTCCTGCGGCATCGACCCCGCCAAGTCCAACATCCTCATCCAGTCCGCCGTCAGCGAGCTGACGGAGATGACGTTCTACTACATGAACCTCGTCACGCTGGCGCGTCTCGAGCGGAACCCCACCGTCAAGGCGGAGATCCAGCTTCGCGGCTTCAACCACAGCATCCCCATGGGCTTTTTGACCTACCCCGTCAGCCAGACGGCGGACATCACCGCTTTCATGGCGGACACGGTGCCGGTGGGCGAGGATCAGCTCCCCATGATCGAGCAGGCGAGAGAGATCGTCCGCCGCTTCAACGACCTGTACGGCGAAACGCTGGTGGAGCCCAACGTCCTCCTGCCGGAGAACGCCGCCTGCCTTCGTCTCCCGGGCACCGACGGCAAGGCCAAGATGAGTAAGTCGCTGGGCAACTGCATCTATCTGGCCGACGATCCCGACAGCATCCGCACCAAGATCATGTCCATGTTCACCGACCCCAACCAC
>CAZTHY010000056.1:0-7372 GCA_964613205.1 uncultured Oscillospiraceae bacterium | reverse complement strand
CCCCCGACCTGCTGATTACAAATCAGCTGCTCTACCAGCTGAGCTACACCAGCATCTCACCAGCAGACCGTATTATAGCAGAGTCCAACGCCGTTGTCAACAAAAAAGTTACCAAATCAGAAAAAATTTATCGCTTTAAAGCTATACAATTTCGACAAACACCAAAAATCAGGGGAAGAAAAGGGAGGTTACACATGAAATTATCGGAAATGTCCGTCTATTACGAGGAGAGCGGGGCGCTGATCTCGGCGCGGCTGAAGCGGCTGCGGGAGGAGCTGCGGCAGGAGGGGGATCCGGAGGCGGCGTGGCACCTGAGCCGCCGCATCGAAGCGCTGCGCCCCATGCTGACCCAGTGCCGCAAGCTGTCCACACTGACATCGCGCTACTACGACAGGGAGTTCCGCCGCTATGATGAATACTGCTTATGACGCTTATGACCCCTTCGGCCGCGGCGGACTGGAACAGTGGCTGCGCCACGCCGCCGGTGACAACGCGGTGCGCCGCGAACGGCTGCTGCGGAACCTGCATCAGGCTATGGAGCGGGAGCTGACACCCCGCCAGCGGGAGATGGTGCAGCTGCGCTATGGGGAGGGCTGCTCCGTGACGGACATCGCCCTGCGGCTGGCGGTGAATAAATCCACCGTCTCCCGCTGCCTGACGAGAGCCACCGGCAAGCTGCGGCGATTTTTAGCGTACAGCTTGTAGTTTGGGGCTTGACAATCACGCCGTTTGCGGCCATAATGCGTTAGGCAAGCGATACTATTATAAATAGGAGGGAATTTCCTTGTACAATAAACTGCTGCACAACAAAGGATTGCGGCTGGTGGGCGGACTCATCGGCTGCCTGCTGATGGCGGTGGCCATCAACGTGTTCATCGTGCCGCTGGGACTGTACGCCGGCGGCGCCTACGGTCTCTGTCAGGTCATCCGAACGCTGCTGACGACGAAAGCGGGGCTGGAGCTGCCCTTCGATCTGGCGGGTGTGCTGTATATGCTGGTCAACATCCCCCTGTTCCTGCTGGCGTTTCGGGCGCTGGGGCGAGCGTTCTTCATCAGAGCCGCCATCACCACCACCGCCAACTCCCTCTTTCTGGCCATCATCCCCTCGCCGGCCACGCCTATCATCCCCGATCTGCTGACGGGCTGCATGGTGGGCGGCATACTGGTGGGCTTCTCCGCCGGACTGATTCTGACCTGCGGCTGCTCCACCGGCGGACTGGACATTCTGGGACTGTACCTCAGCAAGAAGGGCAGCCGCTTCACCGTGGGGCGGTTCTCCATCTCCTTCAATGCGGGGCTGTACTTCCTGTGCTTCCTGCTGTTCGACGCCACCACCGCCATCTACTCCGCCATCTACACCGTGCTGAGCAACCTGTTCTTGGATAAGCTCCACCGGCAGAACGTGACGGTGCAGCTTCTCATCTTCACCAAGAGCAAGGATCCCGCCCTGCCCGGCTACATCATGAAGGTGCTGGATCGCGGCGTTACCCACTGGACGGCCAAGGGCGGCTACACCGGCGACGACGTGCAGGTGCTGTATGTGTGCCTTTCCAAGTACGAGATCGACACGCTGGAGCAGGTCATCCACGACATCGACCCCAACGCCTTCTTTGTGGCGCAGGAGGGCGTCCGCATCAGCGGCAACTTCGAGCGTCATCTGGGCTAACTACGGCGAAAGAGCAAAAAAGACCGCTTCGGCGGTCTTTTTTTGTGGGCGGAGGTCATAAACATTCGCTTGTATTTGTGCAAAAAGCCGCTTAACGGCTTTTTTACAGGAAGAAAAGCGGGGCGGATTGTGCAAAATGCCGAAAGTCGTGTCCCCCAGTGAAAAACAACGGCGGATTCCGCCGATTTTTCGGCGCTTCCGGCGGAAACGTTTTCGGCTTTTTTTGAAAAAGAAAACGTAAAAAAAGAAAAACTGCCACATTTTCCCTAAAAAGCGGCGGATAGAAAACAGAACCAAACAAAAGTTTAGGCAGACTTTTTATTTGTGGAACGAGCTAAAGCGAAAGCGCGTCATCGTTCGCCACTCGTTTGTCCACGACTGGCGGACATTTTTCCGAAAAAAGCCCCTTTTCTCCGGCGGGGGTCACAAAAATCCGAGGGCATTTTTAGACGTTGTTACAATTGTATTTCGGGTGGATTTCCTGTAAAATATGAACATTCTGTGGGTGTCACTATGGGTGGCACCGCAAGGGAAAAAATAGGAGGAAACATCATGAAAAAGTTTTTGGCAATGATCCTTGCGCTGGTCATGGCCCTGTCTCTGGTCGCCTGCGGCGGCGGTGACAACGGCGGCGCCAGTGCCGACGGCGAGAAGGTCGTCAAGATCGGTATCTTCGAGCCCACTTCCGGCCAGAACGCTGCCGGCGGCAAGAAGGAGATCCTGGGCATCGAGTATGCCAATTCCATCAAGCCCACCGTCACCATCAACGGCGAGGAGTACACCGTGCAGCTGGTCACCGCCGATAACGCGTCTGACGCTGCCAAGGCACCCACCGCTGCGCAGACCCTGATCTCTCAGGGCGTGTCCGTGGTCATCGGTACCTACGGCTCCGGCTGCGCCATCGCTGCCGGCGACCTGTTCGCTTCCGCGCAGGTGCCCGCCATCGGTACTTCCTGCACCAACCCCCAGGTCACTCTGGGCAATGACTTCTACTTCCGTGTTGCCTACATCGATCCCTTCCAGGGCGCGGTGATGGCCAACTTCGCCAACAAGGAAAAGGGCAGCAGCAACTGCGCTCTGATCATCGAGTCCGGTGACGACTACTCCGCCGGTTTCGGTAACTACTTCCAGCAGGAGATGGAGCGTCTCGGCGGCAAGGCCACCGTTCTGGAGTTCCAGAAGGGCGAGACCGACTTCTCCACCATCATGGCTTCCATCAAGTCCGAGGGTTATGACGGCATCTTCGCTCCCGTTTCCATCGAGACCGCTGCTATGATCATCTCCCAGGCCCGCGACGGCGGCTTCACCGGCCCCATCATGGCTGGCGACACCTGGGACGACATCTCCATCGCCCAGCGTACCGGTGACAAGGCCACCGACATCTACTTCTCCGCTTTCTTCGATGCCGCTGACGCTTCCAACGAGACCCGTAAGGCCTTCGTTGAGGGCTTCACCAAGTGGGTTGCCGAGGACAACACCCGCATCGAGAACAACGGCGGTACTGCCGATGCTATCTCCAGCGTGACCCCCTGCGGCTATGACGCTTACATGGCTGCCGTCTACGCCATCGAGGCTGCCAACTCCACCGTCGGCACCGACATTCAGGCGGCTCTGGTCACCCTCGAGGTGCCCGATCTGATCACCGGCGATCTGAAGTTCGACGAGAACGGCGACGCCATCAAGAACTATGCCGTTATCAAGACCATCGAGAACGGCGAGATCGTGTATTACAGCACCTACAACGGCTAAGCTGTACACCGCACGCATATAGTGTAACGTAACATACCGCATTGTGAGGGGAGCGTCGCTCCCCTCACAATGCAACTTTGATGGCTCCTGCGTTTTTGGAGGGCAGGAGCGATGCTTGCCTGCTCTCCCAAAGCGCATGAGTCATACACAAGGAGGGAACCCTACTTATGCATGACGCAGCGTATTATATCCAACTGCTGCTCTCCGGCGTCACGGTAGGCAGCCTGTACGCCCTCATCGCCATCGGTTATACCATGGTGTACGGCATACTGCGACTTATCAACTTCGCCCACGGCGATATCTTTATGATGGCGGGCTTCTTCATGGTCTATCTGTCCGCCTCCATGCCCCTGACCGTATCCATCCCGCTGGTGCTGGTGCTGACGGCGCTGCTGGGTGTGCTTATTGAAAAGGCGGCCTATACGCCGCTGCGCTCCGCGCCCCGTATGTCGGTGATGATCTCCGCCATCGGTGTCAGCTACCTGCTGCAAAACCTGGCCACCTACATCACCGGCGGTATCGCCCGCGCCTATCCCGATATCCCCTTCTTAACGCAGGTGATGCAGCTGGGCAGCCTGAACGTGAAGCGTATTACCATCATCACCCCCATCCTCACCATTGCGCTGGTGGTGGTGCTGGTCATCCTCATTCAGAAAACCAAGATCGGTATGGCCATGCGCGCTGTGTCCCGTGATTTCGAGACCTCCCAGCTCATGGGCATCAAGATCAACTCCGTTATCTCCATGACCTTCCTCATCGGCTCCTTCCTGGCCGGCGTCGCGTCCATCCTGTACTTCGCCAACTACGGTCAGGTCAGCCCCATGATCGGCGCCATGCCCGGTCTGAAGGCCTTCGTAGCGGCGGTGTTCGGCGGTATCGGCTCCATCCCCGGCGCCGTTATCGGTGCGTTCATCATCGGTATCTGCGAGTCCTTCATCAAGGCCAATGAGTCCATTGCCGTGTTCAGTAACGCCTTTACCTTCGCGCTGCTGATCGTGATCCTGCTGTGCAAGCCCAACGGCCTGTTCGGCGAAAAACTGACGGAGAAGGTGTGAGATATGAAGAACAATAAGAAAAGAAATCTGCTGTTGTCCTTGATCTTCGCCGCCATCTGCCTCGTCTTTCTGCTGTACGTAGACAAGTTCCAGCACTATTCCATGCTGGCATCGGTGCTGAAAAAGGGCGCGATCTACTCCCTCGTGGCGGTGTCTCTGAACCTGCTCAACGGCTTTACCGGCCTGTTTTCTCTGGGTCAGGCGGGCTTTATGATGATCGGCGCGTATACCTACGCCATTCTGACCATCCCCGTGGAATCCCGCGCCGCCGTGTACCAGTACTTTGATGGCGGTATCATCCAGTTCTGCGTCCCCATGGTCGTGGGTCTTATTCTGGCGGGCATCGTGCCCATGATCTTCGCCTATCTCATCGGCCTGCCGGTGCTGAAGCTGAAGTCCGACTATCTGGCCATCGCCACGCTGGGCTTCGCTGAGATCATGCGTGCCATCATCCAGTGGAAGCAGGTGGGCCCGCTGACCAACGCCTCCAACCTGCTGAAGAAGTTTGCCAACTTCGACAGCGTGCTGTTCCCCTTCGTCATCTCTGCCATCTGCATCGCCATCATCGTGCTTATCATCAACTCCACCTATGGCCGCGCGTTCAAGGCCATCCGTGACGACGAGATCGCCGCCGAGGCCATGGGCATCAATCTGGCCAAGCACAAGATGCAGGCGTTCCTCATCAGCTCCTTCTTCGCCGGTATCGGCGGTGCGCTGCTGGCCATGTTCCAGTCCAGTGTGCAGGCCAACACCTTTACCTCCACCATGACCTATGAGATCCTGCTCATCGTGGTCATCGGCGGCATCGGCTCCGTCACCGGCTCCATTTTGGGCTCCTTCCTGTACATCGCCTGCTCCGAGTGGTGGATGCGCTTCCTGGACGACCCCATGCCCTACATCGGCGTCAACATCCCCTTCATGCGGGGCGGTTTCCGTATGCTGGTGTTCTCCGTGGTCATTATGATCGTGGTGCTGTTCTTCCGCAGAGGTATCATGGGCGACAAGGAGTTCTCGTGGGATGCCATCATCAACTTCTTCGGAAAGCTCTTTAAGAAAAAGGACAAAACGGCGAAGGAGGTGGCCTCCAAATGAGTAAGAACGTACTGAACGTAGAAAATATCACCATGCAGTTCGGCGGCGTCGTGGCCGTGGACAATCTCAGCATGGAGGTAAACGAGGGCGAGATCGTGGCGCTCATCGGCCCCAACGGTGCCGGTAAGACCACCGCGTTCAACGTCATCACCGGCGTGTACGCCCCCACCAACGGCCGCGTCAGCTTCAACGGCCAGTGCATCGTCCGCAACCACCCCACCGGCAAGATGAAAAAGACGTACAAGGGCGAGCTGCCGGAGATGTACGGCGCCCACCACGCCCCTGCCGAGGCGCTGGACGGCGACGCGCTGAAAGCGTGGAAGCAGGCCGAGAAGGAGCGGGACAACTACGCCTTCACCGACCACATTCTGGCGCCTACGCCCGACGTCATCACCAAGCTGGGCATGGCGCGTACCTTCCAGAACATCCGCCTGTGGAAGACCCAGACGGTGTTCGACAACGTGCTCATCGCCAAGCATATGCGCCGCACCAGCAACCTCTTCACCGCCGCCCTCCACCTCAACGGTAAGGAGGAGGCCAGACAGCGTGAGGAAGTGCTGGAGCTGCTGAAGATCGTGGGTCTGGAGGATGTGAAGGACGAGCTGGCCACCAGCCTGCCCTACGGCAAGCAGCGCCGGCTGGAGATCGCCCGCGCACTGGCCACCGATCCCGAACTGCTGCTGCTGGATGAGCCGGCCGCCGGTATGAACCCGCAGGAGACGCTGGAGCTGGCACAGTTCATCCGCGAGATCCGCGACAATTTCCACAAGACCATCCTGCTCATCGAGCACCACATGGACTTGGTCATGGGCATCGCCGACCGCATCTACGTGCTGGACTTCGGCAAGCTCATCGCACGGGGCACACCCGACGAGATTCAGAACAACGAGCGCGTCATCGACGCCTATTTGGGGGTGGCAGAAGATGCTGAAGATTGATAATTTGCACGTTTCCTACGGCGGCATCCGCGCCCTGCGCGGTGTCAGCTTAGAGGTGCCTGACGGCAAGATCGTCACCCTCATCGGTGCCAACGGCGCCGGTAAATCCACCACGCTGCGTACCATCTCCGGTCTGGTGAAGGCGGACAGCGGCTCCATCACCTACGACGGTCAGGAGCTGCTGGGCAAGCCCATCAACAAGATCCTGGAGGCCGGTATCGCCCAGTCCCCCGAGGGGCGGCGCGTGTTCGCCAACCTGACGGTGCTGGAAAATCTGAAGGCCGGCGCGTACCTCCGCAAGGACAAGGACGGCATCGAAAAGGACATCAAGTGGGTCTATGAGCTGTTCCCCCGACTGGAGGAGCGCCACTGGCAGCTGGCCGGTACGCTGTCCGGCGGTGAGCAGCAGATGCTGGCCGTTGGCCGCGCGCTGATGAGCCGTCCCAAGCTGCTGATGATGGATGAGCCGTCGCTGGGCCTTGCGCCGCTGGTGGTGCAGGGTATCTTCGACATCATCCGTACCATCAACGATCAGGGCGTCACGGTGCTGCTCATCGAGCAGAACGCCAACATGGCGCTGAAGATCGCCGACTACGCCTATGTGCTGGAAACCGGCAACATCACCAAGTCCGGCACCGGCGCCGAACTCCTGGCCGACGAGTCCATCAAGGAAGCCTACCTGGGCAAGAAGAAAAGCTAAAAAAGAGCGCCTTCGGCGCTCTTTTTTTGTATGAATTCTCGGCTCCCTCTGCGAGGGAGCTGGCGGCGAAGCCGACTGAGGGAGAGAACCGCTCCGCTGAGACCGACGGTAGAACGAAAAAGGCTCCCCTTGCTTGCAAGGGGAGCTGGCATTTGCGAAGCAAATGACTGAG
>CAZTHY010000055.1:0-7394 GCA_964613205.1 uncultured Oscillospiraceae bacterium | reverse complement strand
TAAAAACAGGCGGGAAGCGATGCTTCCCGCCTGTTTGTCTTTATTTTGCATCTCCTGCGGCTTTGGCGTCTCTTGTGGTTTCCCAACGCCAGGCGTCGCGGCACATTTCTTCCAGCTCACGGGTGGCCGTCCAGCCCAGCACCTCGCGGGCTTTGGCGGTGTCGGCGTAGCACTCGGCGATGTCGCCGGCGCGGCGGGGATCGATGACGTAGGGCACGTCCACATGGTTGGCGGTCTTGAAGGCGTTGACGATCTCCAGCACGCTGTAACCGTGGCCGGTGCCCAGATTAAAGACCTCCGCACCGGTGTGGCTGTCGGCATATTTGAGCGCCGCCAGATGACCCTGTGCCAAGTCCACCACATGGATGTAATCCCGCACGCCGGTGCCGTCGGGGGTGGGGTAGTCGTCGCCAAAGACGTGGAGCTTCTCCAGCCGTCCCGCCGCCACGCCGGAGACGTAGGGCAGCAGGTTATTGGGGATGCCCTGAGGCAGCTCACCGATGAGGCCGGAGGGGTGGGCGCCGATGGGGTTGAAATACCGCAGCGACACCGCCGACAGCTCGGGGTCAGCCGCCGCCGCGTCGGTCAGGATCCGCTCGATCATATACTTCGTCCAGCCGTAGGGGTTGGTGCAGCCGGTGGGCATACCTTCCACCAGCGGCACACGCTCCGGCACGCCGTACACGGTGGCCGACGAGCTGAACACGATCTTCTTCACGTTGTGGCAGGCCATGGTCTCCAGCAGCGTCAGCGTGGTGTCCAGATTGTTGCGGTAGTAGGCCAGCGGCTTTTTCACCGACTCGCCCACCGCCTTGAAACCGGCGAAGTGGATGACGGAGTCGATGTCGTACTGCTCGAACACCTCCTCCAGCGCCGCCTTGTCCGCCACGTCCACGCGGCAGAACTCCGGCGTTTTGCCGGTGATCTGACCGATACGGCCAATGATGTCCTCGCTGCAATTGCTGAGATCGTCGGCGATGACCACGTCATAGCCCTGTTCCAGCAGCTCTACCGCCGTGTGGGAGCCGATGAAACCGGCACCGCCGGTGAGAAGTACATACTTTTCTGCCATAATTTCTGTTCTCCCTTACGTTATTTTTTGGCCAGCTCATCCGCCGGTTTTTTGGCGGGGCGGGCAACTTTTTCCTTGTTGAACATACAGAACGCCGTCATGATGAGAATACGCAGATCGAAGGCCAGCGTCCAGTTTTCGATGTAGTACAGGTCGTACTCGATGCGCTTTTCGATGGACGTGTCGCCCCGCAGACCGTTGACCTGCGCCCAGCCGGTGATGCCCGGGCGCACCTGATGCTTCACCATGTAGCGGGGGATGTCCTCCTTGAACTGCTCCACGAAGAAGGGCAGCTCGGGGCGGGGGCCGATCAAGCTCATATCGCCCTTGAGGACGTTGAAGAACTGGGGCAGCTCGTCGATGGAGCATTTGCGGATGAGGGAGCCGAACCAGGTTTTCCGGTCGTCCACGTTTTTGCTCCAGCCGGTGTTCTGACTGTCGTTGACACGCATGGAGCGGAATTTGTACATATAGAAGGGCTTCTTGTCCTTGCCTACCCGCTCCTGCCGGAAGATGACGGGGCCGGGGGAGGACAGCTTCACACCGATGGCGGCGATCAGCATCAGCGGTGAGGACAGCACGATCAGCACCAGCGAGCCGACGATGTCCATCAGCCGCTTGATGGCGGCGTTGCCCACGTTGTCCAGCGGCACACGGCGCAGGTTGATGAGGGGCAGGCCGTTGACGCTGTCCACCTGCGGGTTGGAGGGCATATACTTGGCGTAGAAGGGCACCACGGAGATCTTCACGCCGTCCTTTTCGCAGGCGTGGATGACCTGGGGCATCCGGCCTGTCTCCTCGGCGCTCAGCGCCACCACCACCTCATCGGGCTGGGTGGAGGCGAAAATTTCCTCCAGACTGCCGTAGCCGCCGCAGTAGGGCAGCGCCCGCCAGCAGTCGTCCTCCGCCACATAGCCGACGATCTGATAGCCAAGGCTCCTGTCGGAGACCACTTTTTTCAGGTACAGCTCGGCGCTCTCGCCGTGGCCGATGAGCAGCACCCGCTTCTGATTGTAGCCCATGGCGCGGTAGTGGCGCAGTATCAGGCGCAGAAGCATCCGCTTCGCCGTCAGCAGCAGCGTGCCGATGAGGTAGAAGAACACCACCAGCCAGCGGGAGGTCTCCTCAAACCGCAGGATGTAGATAAACGCCATGACGATCAGCGCCACCAGCAGGTTCAGCGCCGCCACACGCCCCGCCTCTACATGGAAGCGGACGGTGCGGAAGGAGGCGTACAGCCCCGCCACGGCGAACACCATCAGCGTCAGCACCGCCGCACCGGCACCCAGCCACAGGTAGTGGCCGATGGTCATGCTCTCGGTGCCGTGGAATACGATAAAACGCAGCCAGTAGGCCAGCAGCATGGCGGCAAACACCGCCGCCGCATCGGTGCATACGTTCAGTTGGTTCAGCAGTCGTTGGTTTTCGCGTATCATTCGTTCAAGTCCTTTGCTTATTGCAGCGCGGCAAGGTAGGTGTCCATCACCACCGGCAGCGCCTGCGTCAGTGTATAGGGGGCGACGGCGCGTTTGGCCGCTTCGCCCATTTGACGGCGCAGCGCGCCATCCCCGATGAGGGGGAGAACGGCCTGTACGAAACCGTTTTCGTCATCGTAGGGGTACAGCACGCCGGTCTCGCCGCCGTCGATAAGGTCGCTGTGGCCTTTCACGTCGGTGGCCACCGTGGGGAGGGCGCAGACCATGGCCTCCATCACGTTGAAGG
The DNA here is from genome assembly GCA_964613205.1 of uncultured Oscillospiraceae bacterium. Lineage (GTDB taxonomy): Bacteria > Bacillota > Clostridia > Oscillospirales > Oscillospiraceae > Vescimonas. The sequence continues at coordinate 4,600 of CAZTHY010000055.1, read as the reverse complement.
GCAGCCCCTCGGAGCGGCTGGAGGTGACGGCGATGTCCGCCGCTGCCAGCCATGACGGTACATCCGTTACCTGCCCCGGGAAGGTGACGCGGTGGGCGACACCCAGCGTCTCCGCCAGCGTTTGGCACTCGTCCAGCAGTGCGCCCTGCCCGGGCAGCAGCAGCTTCACGTTCTCCGGCAGCTTTGGCAGCGCACGGAGCAGCATGGACTGGTTCTTCCGCGCCGAGAATTCGGCGGGGTACACCAGCGCCACGTCCGTATCCGACAGGTGCAGCCGCTGCCGCATTTCGCTCCGTAACTGGTTCACGCCCTCAAAGCGCGCCTCGTCCACGCCCATGCCCGGGATCAGCGCTACTTTCGCTCCTGCACTGTGGGTGACCGCCCAGCGGGCGTCCCAGTCGTTCATGGTCAGCAGCAGGTCGGTCTCCGGCGCGGTGATCTTCTCCGCCGCCGTCAGGATGGCCTTCTTTGCCGCGGAGGTGTCGTCATCGAAGAGGTAGCCATGCACCACGTTGATGATGGTGGGGCGGTGCTTCAGCCCCTTGGCCGCCCAGCGGGTGAAAAACGCAGCCAGCGACGTGTGGGTGATGACCAGCTCATAGCGCCCCAGCATCATCCGCTGGCGCAGCATACGGGCGGCGCGGAAGTTGGCGGGGGAGGTCATTTTCTTCTCCAGCGGCAGCGCCAGTATTTCGTCGGCAAAGGGGATGTCGTGGTACGCGCCGCCGCAGGCCACCTCCACCCGCCAGCCCAGCTCCTGAAACCGGCGGAGGTAGGGCAGGTGGAAATGAGCGATATGGGAAAAGGTAGAGGCGGTATACAGCACGGTAGGCATAGGCAAGCCCTCTTTCTCCATAGTTACTGACATTATACCAACATACCGCCGGTAAAGCAACCGTTTTCCGCTTCCGATAGTGGCAAAAAACGGCGGACGCAGAGCGCCCGCCGCAAAGTTTACGCTTTATTCACCATCCAGATAGGCCAGCACTTCCTCCGGCAGCGTGATGGCACCCAAATTGGCCTCGTTCCACGCATCCAGCTTGGCTTTCAAGGCCGCCGCACCTGGGCGGAAGTAGTCGGTGGAGCCGTCGTCGTAGTCCAGCACCAGCTGGAAGCTGTTCTGCCACGTCTCCGGATTGGAGGGGGTGTAGTCCACGTACTTCTCCAGCATGGCGAAGCCCTTGTTGACGTTGCCCAGATTGAAGTAGCACTGCGCCAGATAGCGGGGCACCGAGTTGGAGTTCAGCTTTTCCAGATCCAGCAGGTACTCGTCCATGGTCGCCCGCATATCGTCGGTAAGCTCCTCCTCGGCGGAGGCGCTGTACACATAGGACAGCTTGTGATCCGCCCACTCGTAGGGATCCAGCTCCGCTGCTCGCTCCACCGCGTCGTAGCTGCCCTGCGTCGCCAGCACACCGGCGCGCATATTCATGCCCACCAGCACGCCGAACACCGCCAAGCCCAGCGCCGCCGCCCACACGGGATAGCGCCGCATCTTCTCGCTCAGCTTCGGTACCGGCACCAGCCCACCGCAGGTCAGATGCAGCACGGCGAAGGCGCCGTAGCCGAAGCAGAGGAAGTAGCCGTTGGAGAAGTCCACCTCCACCGCCGCATGGATCATCATGAACAGCAGCGTACCACCCAGCGCTGCCGCCATGGTGTGGCCGGAAGCGGCCTCGTCCTGCTCCTTCTTCCACAGCCGCACCACCGCCACCACGTTGGCCGCCAGCAGGCCGCACCACAGGAGGCAGCCGATGATACCGGTGTCCACCAGCGACTGGACATAGTGGTTGTGGGGATATTTCGTCTGATAGTGATAGCTCTGCACGCTGTAAATGCCGTTTTCAAAGGCACCCATGCCCACGCCCACGATGGGGCTGCGCTGGAAGATCTTCATGGCATCGGCGCAGTAGACGATACGCTGCACCACGTTGCCCTCGGAGCGCAGGTTCTGAATACGCTCGGCGATGGCCTCCGGCAGCAGCTTGTAGTCCAGCTTCACGCGGCCGCTCTCGGTGCCGTCGTAGGTGGCAGCAGTGATGGTCACGTCCTCGTCGGCGGTGAACACGAAGGTCAGCGACCGGTTATCGGCAGGGGCGGTAAACGATGCACCGTCCGCCGCGCCGGTGTAGGCGGTCTGCTTGGTGTTCATGATGGCGTCCTCCTCCGTCTGTGTCAGAACGGTGACGGACACCGCGCCGTCGGCCTCCACATGGAGGGTATAGCTGCCCTCACCGGCGTAGGCGCCGCGGGTGATGGACTCGCCGGCGGAAAGGGAGGCAGCGCCCGTCCAGCTCACCGCCAGCACCACCAGCGCCGCTACGGCAGCCAGCGCCGCCAGCAGCACGATGTTGACGGTCTTCATCCGCTGGCCTAACTTCTCCGCCAAGGGACGACCTGCAAAAATGTCCAGCGCGCACAGTCCCGCCGCGCAGGCGATGGTCAGCAGCAGCGGCAGGGGCTGCACCCCCGTCCACTCGCCGAAGGAGGTGGCGAACGTCACCACCGTCACCACCATGGCCAGCACCAGCGTCTCCACCATCAGCACGAAGCTGACGGCGCGGCGGCGGCCGCGTTCCAGCAGCAGATAGACGATAAACGCCACGCCGATGGCGGCCATGGCACCACGGCTCACCGCCAGCACGAAGGAGGCGGAGCTGATGAGCAGGCAGCTCAGATGGAGACACCGCTCTTTTCGCTCCTCCGCCGTGGCCGCAAGACCCAGCGCCAGCAGCACGGCGATACCAGCGCAGCCGGCGAATACGTTGGGATTCTCAAAAATGGTTTTCAGCCGCTGCCCCTGCAGCGCATCCTCGCCCAAATAGCCGCCCAGGCTCTGCACAAAGGCGGACAAACCACCGGACAGCCAGCGGGTGGAGACCATGTCGATGCTGCACAGTCCTGCCAGCGCACCGGCCACCTCCAGCACCGTGGCGGCGCACCGGCCGGTGCGTTCGCCCCGCTCCGGCTCACAGCCCACCAGCAGCAGCGCCATGGATCCCGCCGCCGCCACCTTCAGGAATTCGTACAATGCGAACTTCCCGCTGGGTGCGTACAGCGTGGAGATGCCGTCCATCAGGATGTACAGCCCCAGCAGCAGCGACGGCAGCGTCAGCCGCTGCGCCAGCGTACCGCTGCGGACGATGACGCACACAACGGCGGCCACCATCACCAGCAGCGTGATGAGCTTGTTGCCGCCGTGAAGCATCAGGCAAGTGACGAGGAAATAGACCACCGCCAGCACCGGCACCATCCAGGGATAGCGCAATTCCGTCCGCAGCGCCGCGACGTCCTTTTTGTTGCTCTTTTTAGCCATATCGTTCTCCTTAGTCCCCCAATAGTTGGTAAACGTACCCTTTAGTATACCGCCTTTTTCAGCAACAGTCAATCCCCGGGTGGGAGAAAGCGTGAAGTGTGAAGTTTTTTCGCCGTCAGCACTTGACAAAACGGTGGAGTTTGTTATAATAGACGGGTATTCCACCCGCGAGCGTGCTGGAATAGGCAGACAGGCAGGCTTGAGGTGCCTGTGTTCGTAAGGACGTGTGGGTTCAAGTCCCATCGCTCGCACCAGAAAATCCAAGTCCGAAAGGACTTGGATTTTCTTATCCATTGCGAAAGCAATGGTATATCATCACGCGCCAGCGTGTATATCATCACCGAAGGTGTATATCATCAGCCGCAGGCTGTATACGCTTTCGCAATGATGAGATACAAAACAGCGTTTTGATGATATACAATTCCTGCGGAATTGATGATATGCAATGCTCCGCATTGATTCACTTTCTTTCGGAAATACCAAGCTGGCAAAAAAAGAAGCCCTCGCGGGCTTCTTTTTTTGTTTACGCTTCTCAGCTTTCTCAGCACAGCTTGGCGCCGGCAGGGATGCTGTCGTCGATGATCATCAGGTGGAGCTTCTCCTCGCCCTTTTCCTTGTGGACGGCGGAGATCAGCATACCGCAGGAGGGGATGCCCATCATCTTGCGGGGCGGCAGGTTCAGGATGGCGATGACCGTCTTGCCCACCAAGTCCTCCGGCTCATAGTACTGGTGGATGCCGGAGAGGATGATGCGGTCGGTGCCGCTGCCGTCGTCCAGCGTGAACTTCAGCAGCTTGTCGGACTTCTTCACGGCTTCGCAGGCCTTGATCTTCACGGCGCGGAAGTCGGACTTGAGGAAGGTGTCAAAGTCCACCTCCTGCTCCACGTAGGGCTCCACCTCCACGGCGGGGAGGGCGGCCTTACGCTGGGCTTCCTGCATGGCCTCCAGCGCTGCCAGCGCAGCGTCGGTGTCGATACGGGGGAACAGGTTCTCGCCCTTGGACACGGTGGCATCGGCGGGCAGCTTGCCCCACACGTTGGCGGTGTCCCAGGTCTGCACGTCGGCGCCGGCGCCGATCTTCTCGAAGATCTTGGCGCAGCTCTCCGGCATCACCGGCTGCAGCAGGATGGTGCAGATACGGACGGTCTCCAGCAGGTTGTAGAGCACGGCGGCCAGCCGGTCGCGCTTCGTCTCGTCCTTGCCCAGCGCCCAGGGAGCGGTCTCGTCGATATACTTGTTGGCGCGGTCGATGACCTTGAACACCTCGTCCAGACCGTTCTGCA
>CAZTHY010000054.1:0-7665 GCA_964613205.1 uncultured Oscillospiraceae bacterium | reverse complement strand
TACCGTAGTAAAGGCAATGCCCTTCCCACGCTTCATTGTAGCGAAAAAAGAAACAATTGTCAAATAAAAAAATGCGGCCTGCGTCAGCAGGTCGCATTTTTATCACGTTTTACTCCGTCACGAAGGGCAGCAGAGCGATCTGACGAGCGCGCTTGATGGCCTCGGTCAGCTGACGCTGATGCATGGCGCAGGTGCCGGTGGTGCGGCGGGGCAGGATCTTGGAGCGCTCGGAGATGAAGCGACGCAGCTTGGCGGCGTCCTTGTAATCGATGCACTCGCACTTGTCCACGCAGAACTGGCAAACCTTCTTACGACGCTTACCGGCGCCGCGGACGGGTCTATTTTCGCGTTCCATAGCCATGGAAGTATCCTCCTTTATAAATTCTCGTGTGCCGTGGCACATCAGAACGGCAGGTCGCCGTCCTCCTCATCGATCTCGGCAAAGCCGGAGCCGCTGCTGACGGCAGGGGCGTAGCCGCCCGCAGGCGCGCTGTAACCACCGTTGCCGTAACCGCCGTTGCCATAGCTGCTGTTGCCATAGCCGCCCTCGCCGGAACCACTGTCACGGCGGGAGTCGCCGAAATACACGTTATCGGCGATGACTTCGGCGCTGCGGCGCTTGTTGCCGTCGCGATCCTGCCAGTCGCGGATCTGCAAACGACCCTCCACCACGGCCATACGACCCTTGGTAAAGTACTTCGCTACGAACTCCGCGGTGGCGCGCCACGCGACCACATCGATGAAATCCGTCTCCTTCTCGCCGGACTGGGACTTGTAATCACGATCCACAGCCAGAGAGAAGCTGGTGACGGGGGTACCGGACTGCGTGCGGCGCAGCTCGGGATCACGGGTCAGGCGACCCATGATGAAGATCTTGTTCAGCATTGCTGTACTCCCTTACTCGCCCTTGCAGACGATCATGGAACGCATGATACCCTCGGTAATGCCAAGGATACGATCCAGTTCCCGGGGGAACTCGGGGCTGCTGGTGAAGCTCATGAGCACATAGTAGCCCTCGGTCTTGTAATCGATGGCGTACGCAAGACGACGCTTGCCCCACTCATCGACCACTACGTCCGTCGCATTCTGCTCTGCCAGAGTCTGGAACTTTGCCACGGCAGCGGCAACAGCCTCCTCACCCTGTGCAGGGTCGATGATGTAGACGACCTCGTAGTTGGCGGAAATCTTAGCCATACTTTTTGCACCTCCTTTTGGACAAATGGCCCTCATTCTTCTGATGAGAGCAAGGATATGTCCGCATACACGGACTAAACTATTATACCGGAATTGCGAAGAATGTCAAGCACTTTTTCCTCGAAAATGGCCGAAAGCCGAAAAAAAGACCACGAAGGCACCAAAAAAATTTAAAATTGCGGGAAAAATCGATGGAACAGATGTTGCAATCCGGAAAAAGATGTGGTATACTATCTCTGTCAGAATATACACGGGGAGAAAGGATATAACGCTATGGCAAAAAAGACGAAGCTCACCTACCAGCAGATGTACCTGTTCATTGCCGATGCCATCCGTACCCAGGGCTACCCGCCCTCCGTGCGGGAGATCGGCGACGCGATGGGGCTGAAATCCCCCTCCACCGTTCACTTCCACCTCAACCACATGGTGGACGAGGGCTGGCTCATCCGCGCCCCGGGCAAGGGACGCGCGCTGAGACTGGGCGACCCGACGGGACTTGACCTGCCCGAATCGGAAGCTCCCGCCCCTGCACCCACCCTGCGGGAGGAACCGGAGACGCCGCTGGGCCGCGTGCCTGTGGTGGGCAACGTGGCGGCAGGCAGCCCCATTTTGGCGCAGGAGTGCATCGAGGACTATTTGACCTTCGACACCGGCGGGCGGGACGGCGAGTATTTCGCCCTCCGTGTGCGGGGCGAGTCCATGATCAACGCCGGCATCCTGCCCGGTGATCTGGTGGTGGTACACCAGCAGCCCACCGCTTACAACGGCGAGATCGTCGTGGCGCTGCTGGGGGACGAGGCCACCGTCAAGCGCCTCAGCCGCCACGGCAGCGAGGTGTGGCTGCTGCCGGAGAACGACGACTACCAACCCATCGACGGCCGCGAGGCCACCCTCATGGGCAAAGTCACCGCCGTGGTACGGCAGTATAGTTGACATAACGCAAAAACGAGGGGCTCCGCCCCTCGTTTTTTGCGCGTTTTTGTTGGGTTATACGCTCCGTCTCCTGCCTTGGGGGATACCATATACAATACAGGGTACAACTTATTTCCGGCAAAACCGGCAGAAAACAAAAAAGAAGCCCGCAGGGGCTTCTTTTCTGTTTCTACGTGTCCTCCCCCAAGTAGTGCAGGATGGTGAAGGTCAGGGTGATTTGGGCGGCGGGAGTGGGGGCGGTGAAGTCGCAGGACATAATGTCGCGGATCTTGCTCAGGCGGTAGTAGAGGGTATTGCGGTGGATGAACAGCGCCTTGCACGTTTCGGCGGCGGAGAAGCCGCTGTTCATGTACTGGCACAGCGTCTGTACCAGATTGCCCTCGCCGTCCCTGTCCGCCTCCATCAGCCGCAGCAGCGGCGGGAAGCACAGCAGGTGCAGGTCGCCGCTGGCGGACAGCTTATCCACCACGTCCAGCAGCCGCAATTCGTCGTAGAGATGGAGGTGCGCGCCGCTGCGGAACCGGTCGCCCAGCGTCAGGGCGGCATGGCCTATTCCGACTACATGGTGGGCGGTATCAAGGAGCGCGTTGGTTTTTGGCACCGGTGCAGGTCTACCCCGGCGAGTGCGAGATGGAAGCCCTCTACGAGGGCGCTCTCCGCGTCCTCACCGGCGAGGAACAGCCTGTATACTTCAAAAAGAGCGGCAAAAGTACAAGCTCATCGACTGACCATCCCACAAGTGAAAAACCCGCGAAGTCCTGTCATGCAGGGCTTCGCGGGTTTCTGTTGTCCGGAATCAGCAGTGGAATTTGTCTTCTCTTGGCTTGCGTTTGGCCTCCATGGCGGCCTTCATGGCGGCTTTGCGGTCGTAGATGGCGGCCACCTCCGCGTCGATGTCCTTGGCGGGGTGGTTCAGCCCGCTTTTCAGCGCCTGCACCATCTGCTCCGTGCGGCTGCGGATCTTGTACTCCTTGCCGTCCTTGATAAAGACGTTGCCGGTCTGGCCGAAGATGAACTGCACGTCGTTTTTCACGCAGTCGTCGTAGACCTTCTTCACCCACTCGTAGTGCAGCGGGCGGGAGCCCAGATAGTTCTCGCCGCCGGCCAGCACCGTTTCGATCTTGCCGGTGGCCAGATAGTCCGCCATGTCGATCTCCCCCACGAAGGGCTTCAGACTGACCCAGCGGTGCTTGGCGGGCAGTGCCAGCAGGTAGGGCATCCGCTGCTCCAACCGCTGCTGGTTCTCGCAGGAGACGGAGAAGGAGACGTTGTCCCAGCCGTCGCCCCAGTCGTGGGGCAGGCAATCCTTGATGCGCTCCGCCCGCTTCGTCAGCAGGGAGAACATCACATCGGGACGCTGGCGGATGATGTCCCACGCCTCGATGCGCCACGCATCCGCCTCCTCGATGAAGAAATCGCTGGCCATGCAGACGCGGACGAAGGAGCCGCTGGGCAGCTTCCAGTTGCCGCTGCGGTCTTTTTTGATGGGCAGCGTGAAGTCGGACTTGTTGCGCAGCACCTGATTGGTGTCTCTGCCGTAGCGCTTGTCCAAAAAGTAGGCGTAGCAGTTTTGGCAGCCCTCGCTGCACTTGTGGCAGCCGTGCCACGGGTTCCAGATTTTATCGTTGAGATCCATCGTCATTTCCTCCTTGCCGCCGTATTTAACAGTGTATTATACGCCCTTCTCCCCGCCTGTCAATGGGGCAGAGAAAAATTTTTGCCGCCGTCTGCATGGCGTGATGCGGCCATCCTGCCTGTACAGAGGGGACGGCTGCACGGGTTCTTTACTTTTTTGTAAGCGTTATATTTTTCCAAGAATAACGCAGAAAAGGCCGCTTTTTCCTTTGGATTTGTGCGGCGCCCGAATGATAGTCAAAACTTATAGTGCTATAAATTACGTTATTTGTTACCGCATTTATTTTCTGGATTTCCAAAATGGCGAAAAGAGGGCTACAATAAATGAATAATCCAGCATTGTATGTCGAATATCTGCGCCGCAGGCGCTGTACCGCCGTTTTCAAGGAGGCCGCTATGGACTATATCCCCGCCGAAAACCGTTATGAGCAGATCGCTTACCGCCGCTGCGGCCGGAGCGGTATTCTGCTGCCCGCCCTGTCGCTGGGGCTGTGGCACAACTTCGGCAACATCACCCCCTTCGCTGACCAGCAGGCCATCCTGCGCAAGGCCTTCGACCTGGGCATCACCCACTTCGATCTGGCCAACAACTACGGCCCTCCCTACGGCGAAGCGGAGCGCAACTTCGGCATCCACATGGACAGAGACTGGCACACCCATCGGGATGAGCTTATCATCTCCACCAAGGCGGGCTACGATATGTGGCCGGGGCCCTACGGCGACCACGGCAGCAGGAAGTACCTCATCGCCAGTCTTGACCAGTCCCTCAAGCGGATGCATCTGGATTATGTGGATATCTTCTACCACCACCGTCCCGACCCCGATACGCCTATCGAGGAGACTATGGGGGCGCTGGATCAGATCGTCCGCAGCGGCAAGGCGCTGTATGTAGGCATTTCCAACTACTACGACCCCGATCAGGCGCGCCGCGCCATCAAAACGCTGCGGGAGCTGGGCACGCCCATGCTGATCCACCAGCCCAAGTACTCCATGATGAACCGCGTACCGGAGCAGGGCGTTTTTGACGTGCTGCGGGAGGAGGGTGTCGGCTGTATCGCCTTTTCGCCGCTGGCCAACGGCGTGCTGACGGACAAGTACCTCCACGGCATCCCTGCCGACTCCCGTGCCGCCCACGATCCCCGCTACTTAAAGGCCAGCGCCATCACCGCCGACAAGGTGGAGAAGGTGCGTAAGCTCAACGACATCGCGCTGCGGCGCGGCCAGTCCATGGCGCAGATGGCGCTGCGCTGGGTCATGCGGGACGACGTGGTCACGTCGGCGCTGGTAGGCGCCAGCCGCCCCCAGCAGCTGGAGGAGAACGTCCGTGCCTTCGACGCGCCACCCCTCACCGCCGAGGAACTGGCAGAGATCGAGACCATTTTGGCGGAGTAAACCGCCCTGATTTCGGCTGTATCCGGCTTTGCCGGATTTAGCATACACTTTCTATTAGGAGGAAAAAACATGAAAAAGCTGTTTTCCCTGCTGCTGGCTCTGGTCATGGCTCTGTCCCTGGTCGCCTGCGGCAACACCGGCACCGATGGCGGCGCAGATGATGGCTCCGTAGCCAACGCTGACAAGCCCGTTATTTGGTTCAACCGTCAGCCTTCCAACAGCCAGACCGGTGAGCTGGACATGGAGGCTCTGACCTGGAACGATGACACCTACTATGTTGGCTTCAATGCCATCCAGGGTGCCGTTCTGCAGGGCGAGATGATCGTCAACTACCTGCAGGACAACGGCGCTGAGCTGGATCGTAACGGTGACGGCATCATCGGCTACGTTCTGTGCATCGGCGACGTGGGTCACAACGACTCCATTGCCCGTACCCGCGGCGCTCGTCTGGCGCTGGGCACCGCTGTCCCCGACAGCGCGCAGGGTAAGACCGAGATCGGCGACATCAACGACGTTGATCCCACCCCCATCGGCACCAACACTGACGGCTCCGCCACCAACGTCAAGGACGGCGCCATCACCATCGGCGACAAGGAGTTCGTCGTCCGCGAGCTGGCTTCTCAGGAGATGAAGAACAACTCCGGCGCCACTTGGGATGCTCCCACTGCCGGTAACGCCATCAACACCTGGAGCGCCGCCTTCGGCGATCAGATCGACGTGGTCGTTTCCAACAACGACGGTATGGGCATGGCCGTGTTTAATGCATGGTCCAAGGAAGTCGGCGTCCCCACCTTCGGTTATGACGCCAACAGCGACGCTGTGGCCGCCATCGCTGACGGTTACTGCGGCACCATTTCCCAGAACGCCGACGTGCAGGCCTATCTGACCCTCCGCACTCTGCGTAACGCTCTGGACGGCGTGGACATCATGACCGGTATCAGCACTCCCGATGCCGCCGGCAACGTCCTGTCCGAGGATCTGTATGAGTACGATGCTGCCACCCGCTGCTTCTACGCTCTGAACGGTGCTGTCACCGCTGAGAACTATGAGCAGTTCCTGGATGCCACCGCTGCCAACCCCGCTTTCAGCAACCAGCTCACCGAGGAGCAGGCTCCTGTGAAGAAGGTCTGGCTGGACATCTTCAACTCCACCGATAACTTCCTCAACGCCACCTATCTGCCCCAGCTGGAGAACTATGACGGCATCCTGAACCTGGATGTCGAGTACGTCAAGGGCGACGGCCAGACCGAGGCCAACATCATCGACCGTCTGGCGAACCCCGATGCCTACGAAGGCTTCTGCATCAACATGGTCAAGACCGACAACGGCGCGTCTTACATGAGCAAGCTCTCCTGAGTTTGTATCTCACATAGCTTTTAAGGTATAACCTAAGGAGACGGGTCATCTCCCGATGACCCGTCTCCACCCCCTAATCAAGAACGCAATGGCAGCTCCCACACGGGGGCTTTCAATGACATATAGCAGCATATCACGCCAAACTCCGCGAGGGGTGACGGTGATACACACCCCGCCAAAAGACAGAGGTGATACATCAAATGGCTGAACAAAACGCGAAGAATATCCTCTCCATCCGCGGTATGTGCAAATCTTTCGGCCGCAACCGCGTGCTGGATCACATCAATTTAGACGTAAAGCAGGGCAGCATCATGGGTCTTATGGGCGAAAACGGTGCCGGTAAGTCCACCATGATGAAGTGTCTGTTCGGTACCTATCAGAAGGACGAGGGCACCATCCTTCTCGACGGCAAGGAGGTCAATTTCAGCGGCCCCAAGATGGCGCTGGAAAACGGCGTCGCCATGGTGCATCAGGAGCTGAACCAGTGCTTGGAGCGCAACGTGCTGGACAACCTGTACCTTGGCCGCTATCCGGTGAACGCCTTTGGCCGCGTGGACGAGGGTCGGATGAAGGCGGAGGCCACGGAGCTGTTCCGCAAGCTGAACATGACGGTGAACCTGTCCGCCCCCATGAAAACCATGTCCGTCTCCACCCGTCAGATGGTGGAGATCGCCAAGGCCATCTCCTACAACGCCAAGCTCATCGTGCTGGACGAGCCTACGTCCTCGCTGACGGTGCGTGAGGTGGACAAGCTGTTCGAGATGATGCGGAATCTGAAGGAGCAGGGCATTTCCCTCATCTATATCTCCCACAAGATGGACGAGATCTTCGAGATCTGCGACGAGGTCTCCGTCCTGCGTGACGGCAAGATGATCGTCACCACCCCCACCAGCGAGACCGACATGAACCAGCTTATCGCCCACATGGTGGGTCGTTCGCTGGATAACCGTTTCCCCAAGATCGACAACACCCCCGGCGATGTGGTGCTGTCCGTCCAGCACCTGTCCACCAAGTTCGAGCCCCACCTGAAGGACATCTCCTTCGACGTGCGGGAGGGTGAGATCTTTGGCCTGTACGGTCTGGTAGGCGCAGGCCGCAGTGAGCTGCTGGAGACCATGTTCGGTGTCCGCACCAGAGCGGCGGGACGTGTCTACT
>CAZTHY010000053.1:0-7784 GCA_964613205.1 uncultured Oscillospiraceae bacterium | reverse complement strand
TCAAGAAGATGATTGAGTCCTACGAGAAGAACCTGTAACGGTTGGATCGTGGGCAAAAAAGAAGCACCCTGCGGGGTGCTTCTTTTTATATGGATGTACGCAAAGCGCTCAAGCTGCGGCGGCGTGGTCGCAGATGAACGTCCACAGAGCTGCATTGCCGGAGTCAATCTTATAGACCGTGCTGACGGTGTCGTCGGAGGAAAGGCGATTCACCAGCAGCGAATCGGCCGAAACCAGCAGTTCTACGCGGGAATCGTCGCTGCTTTCCACGTAGATGCGGGCGTAGCTGCCTTGCAGATAGGAGGACTTGCGCTGGTAGGTGTACCGGCATTGGGACAGCAGCGAACGCAGCGTTTCCTGTTGCAGCGCCGTCGGCGTCCACGGGCGCGAACCGCCGCTGGCTGCCGACGTGTCGATCTCGCACACCGTCCATGCGTCGGAGAATTCGGGCAGAATGTCGCTCCACGCGGCGCTTTGCTTACTCCAAAGCACCACCACAGCTACCACGGCCAGCGCACAGACAGCACCCAGCAAGAGTTTTTTCTTCATCCCAACCCGCTCCTTCCGTGTTTTCGTTTCTAATTATGGCATAAATATACCATAATCTGCCCAAAATGTCAATTAAAATCGGATACGCCGCACGCACTGCCGGTAAATGCAAAGGGTTACGGGGGCAGTCGAGTACACGCAGGGAACGTGCGCCCGACTGCCCCCGCGGGGTGCTTCTTTTATGTATCCGACAGCGGTTTATTCCTCAATAGCTTTTAGCAGAAGGAGAAAAAGCCCTAATGCCTCCATGATCGCACCAACAATCGGACAAATGGTGAGCAGACTGCCACCTGCTACTACCACGCCCAAATACAGCATGCATTTTGCTTTCATACACCTTTTTCCCTATGCTTTCCTTAAATATGCAGAAAGGATTCAAGCGAAACAGTTTAATTAGCTCAGTGTCACGTTTGTTGAGCTTGCGCAAAGCTCACGGCCACTGGTTGAAGAGAACCCTACATTTACACCACTAATGTTAAACCCAAACGTGGATGTAAGAGGAACACATGTGTGGGCGTAATTGCTGTTAATCGTGGTTGTCCGCCCGCTACCAAAAGAATCTGTACCAACTCTCAGGTAAACCGTTCCCTTTAGCCATGTAGCATAATCGTTGTGCAAATCAAAGCTAACGCCTACTCCGCCCTGCTCAGCCTTATCAGGACTGGTGATGTAATCATATTGAATCCAACTGCTCGTAGCTGTTTTATAGTATGATTTAGCATAGAAAGAGTTCGCCTTATAGTATAAATAATTATTATCCCAATTTACTGTAATGCCATCTTTGCTAAGCCTATAAGAGGGTTCCTTATCAAGCCACTCATAATTTGTGTATACACTGTAATACAGAAATTCAGTACCGGAACTATTCAATACTTTTGTAACGAGGGTGGTCATTTTGAAATCACTTGACGGGATACTCATTGGCGAAATAGCCGAACTTGGTTCCATGACACCGTATTTAACCTCATAAGAAGAAACGGTTACACATTTCCCTACTGAGTCTTCATACATGTCCAAAATGATATCTTCTGTAACGGAATCTAAAAACTCTGTAGGTATGCCGCATACGCCCGCAAGATATGCTTTTTGTCCTGCCGTAGACATATTAGCTGAATCTCCAAATGCCGGTATACATGTGGATAGGCACATCACCAGTGCCAGGAACAGGGTAAGCGCTCGCTTTTTCATCGGGTAAACCTCCTTTTCGTGTTTTCTCTTTTTGCGTACAGGTGAGAGTTGCAACCTCTGTTATGAAAATAGCACAGGGTGGAATATTTGTCAACAAATATTTTTGATAAAAAAGTATTGCAATATAAAATAATTTGCGATATAAGTATTATCAAGGATGGTACCGCCATGAAAGATACAGGACAAAACAACTACAGACGGGGCGTCATGTCCCTCGTGCTGCTGTCATTACTCAAGCGCGAGGATATGTACGGCTATCAACTGGTGCAGGAGACGGAGCGCTCCAGCGGCGGTCGATTGACCACGCAGGAGGGGTCATTGTACCCTGTGCTCTACCGCCTGCTGGAACAGGGGCTGATCTCCGACCGGAAGGTGCTGGTGGGCAAGCGGATGACGCGGGTCTATTACCACCTTGAACCGGCGGGTGAGGAAAAGCTGCGGGAGCTGATCGCGGAGTACGAGTCCGTAACCGCCGGCGTGTTCGCTATTATTCGCGGGGAGGGTGCGGAATGAGAAAAAGCGAAAAGTGGTACATCGACCGCTACGTCCGCGCCGTCAGCGCTTACCTGCCCTGTTCGCGCAAAGTCAAGCGCCCTCTGTTGGCCGACTTGCGCCAGCGGACGGAGGAGTACATCAACGATGGTGGTAACGCTGCCGCGCTGGAAAGTCATTTCGGCACACCGCAGCAGGTAGCGGCGGCCTATGTGGACGAAATGCCCACGGCGGAGCTGCTGGCCGAACTGCATATCCGGCGGCGCATTATCCGCATTATCGCCATAGCCGTTATTACCGCGCTGGCTATCTATGGCGCCGCCCTGTTGTGGCAGTTGTACGACATACACCAGTCGTTGAACGGCTGGAGCGAGACGTATGTGGCGGATGTATATCATTGGACAGAAGAATAGGAGAAGCCGATGAAAAAAGCTTTAATAGGTATATTGACCGTTTGTTTACTTATGTTGTGTACTCTTCCGGCATACGCCCTCTGACGCAAATAAAGAGGTGGTCTATTATGCGGATGGCAGCTATGCCGTTATTACAACAAACATTGACATGATTGCTCGTTCTGCCAATAAAGCAAGTGGAAGTAAAGTGTATAACTATTATTCATCCGGTGGAACGACCGAATGGAAAGCTACCATGCGAGCGACATTCACCTACACCGGTTCCAGCGCCACCTGCACCTCGGTGGACAACCTTTCGGTGAACATCTACGACAGCGGTTGGAGTCTTGTTTCCAAGTCTACCCGCAGAAGCGGCAACACCGCCTATGGCGACGTGGTCATGGAGCGTTCCATCATCGGCGGCACACAGGGCGTCCCCGTCACGCTGACCCTGTCCTGCGACAAAAACGGCAATTTGAGCTGACCGAACTGAACAGACTACACAAAAAGCACCCCCTCGCGGGGTGCTTTTTTCAGGTTATCAGAAAGTCTTTTTTCCCTATTAGAAACTATTGCTTGCTTTTTTGGTCGGTATTGGTTACACTATACTGGTAAGACCATTGATATGGAAACTTTTCGGAGGTAGAGAAAGATGAAACAACTGAACCGCTGGGTGTACGCCATTGTGGGCGTCATCGTGCTGCTGTTCGCGGGTCTGGTGTACGCCTGGAGCGTCCTCAGCACCCCTATTGCCAAGGAATTCACCGACTGGACCACCGCCCAGCTCAGCCTGACCTTTACGCTGGTGATGATCCTCTTCTGCATCGGCTCCCTGCTGTGCGGCCTGCTGGCCGGTAAGCTCAGCGCCAAGAACGCCGTGCGGCTGGGTGCCGTGCTGTTTCTGGCCGGCTTCTTCATCGCCAGCCGCTGCCAGTCCCCGCTGACGCTGTACCTGGGCTTCGGCCTGCTGTGCGGCCTCGGCTCCGGTCTGAGCTACAACGCCGTCATGAGCACCATGGTGAAATGGTTCCCCGACAAGCCGGGTCTGATCTCCGGCGTGCTGCTGATGGGCTTT
Organism: uncultured Oscillospiraceae bacterium; assembly: GCA_964613205.1. Lineage (GTDB taxonomy): Bacteria > Bacillota > Clostridia > Oscillospirales > Oscillospiraceae > Vescimonas. The sequence goes on along the minus strand of CAZTHY010000053.1, from coordinate 4,088 downwards.
GGCGGCGGCAGCTTCCTCATCGGCAAGCTATATCAGGCGTGGACACCCGCCACCGTCACCGGCTGGCGTACCAGCTTCGTGGTGCTGGGCATCGTGTGCTGCGTGGTGCTGGCCGTGTGCTCCTTCTTCTTCGTGGCGCCCGGCGCCGACTATGCCGTGGGCAAGGGCGGCAAGACGGCGGCCAAGCCCTCTCTCAGCGACAGCAAGCCGGTGGAGATGGTCAAGACGCCCACCTTCTGGCTGTACTATGTGTGGGCCATCGTGGTCAGTGCAGCCGGTCTGGCGCTGATCTCTCAGGCCAGCGGCGTGGTGTGGGAGGCCAGCGCTTCTCAGACGGCGGCCAGCGTGGCCACCATCGTGGGTCTGATCTCCATCTGCAACGCGCTGGGTCGTGTGCTGTTCGGCGGAATGTACGATAAGTATGGCCGGAGCCTGTCCATGCAGCTGGTGAACGTGCTGTTCATCATCACCTCCGTGGTGCTGATCTTCGCCATGTCCAGCCGCAGCGTGGTGGTGGTCATCGCCGGCTTCGTCATCGGTGGTCTGGCCTATTCCGGCGTTACGCCCACCAACTCCGCGTTCTGCCGCGCCTATTTCGGCTCCAGCCACTATCCCGTCAACTTCCCCCTCATCAACAGCAACCTTATCATCGCCAGCTTCGGCAGCACCGTCTCCGGCGCGCTGTACGACGCCAGCGGCTCCTACAACAGCACCTTCTTCCTCATCATCGGCCTGGCCGTGGTGGGTATCATCTGCTCCCTGGGCATCTCGGTGCTGGATAAGAAGCGGAAGTGAGAACGATAAAAAAGAGACCCGCGAGGGTCTCTTTTTTGTCTTGGCTCCCTTTGCGAGGGAGATGGATTGCCGCCCCTCTTATTTTTTCTTGCCTCCCCCTGTGGGGGAGGTGGATTGCCGCGAAGCGGCAAGACGGAAGGGGAGAGCCGGATTTCGGTAAGCCCCTACCGATAGTCCCTGCGGAGGGGCGCTCTCCCTCAGTCACGGCAAAGCCGTGACAGCTCCCTCACAGAGGGAGCCGAGAGGACTTGCTTCTCCGCGGTGCGTCCGTGCGGCGGGGTGAGGTCACCCCGCCCTACGTCCCGTTTACCGCACCCCTTGGCTTCGCAAGGAAGGGGGAGTGTGAGGGGGGAACCTTTGCGGGTTCCCCCCTCGCGTTCAATCAAAAGCCGCGCTTGCGCGGCCGGTTTTGCTATGCAAAACCGTAATGCTCCAAAAAAGAAAGACACGACCCTGTCGTGTCTTTCTTTTTTGGAGCAGGGTACGGGAGTCGAACCCGCCTTAACGGCTTGGGAAGCCGCTGTAATACCGATATACCAACCCTGCAACGTTTATCCGCCGGCTGCGGCCGCCGACTTGGTTATTATAGCAGACCTTTTCCCGTTTTGCAACCGGAAAATGCGGAAGAATCCGGTCGAATGGGTATGAAAGGGCGGCTGTCCCTCATACCATGTGAAAAAAGCTGGGAGGGAACGGTATGAAACGAGGGTTCACGATGGTGTCGGTGGCGGCGCTGGCGGCGGCGCTGACGGTACAGGCCGGTGCGGTGGAGCTGCCCATCGACAGCCGCGCCGCGGTGCTGATGGAGAAAACCACGGGGCAGGTGCTTTTCGCCCAAAACGAGCATGAGATGCTGGAACCGGCCAGCGTCACGAAGATCATGACGCTGCTGCTGACCATGGACGCCATCGAAAGCGGGGCAATATCCTACGAGGACACGGTGACGGTCAGCGGCAACGCCGCCGGTATGGGCGGCAGTCAGGTGTACTTGGAGGAGGGGGAGCAGATCACCGTGGAGGAGCTGCTGAAATGCGTCTGCGTGTCCTCCGGCAACGATGCGGCGGTGGCGCTGGCGGAGAAGGTGTCCGGCGTGACGGAGCTGTTCGTGGAGCAGATGAACAACCGCGCCAGGGCGCTGGGCATGGCGGACACCCATTTCGTCAACTGCACCGGCCTGACGGCGGAGGGTCACGTCACCTCCGCCTACGACATCGCCGTCATGAGCCGCGAGCTGCTGACGAAGCACCCCGATATCCGCCGCTTCACCACGATCTGGACGGACTCCATTCGGGAGGGGACGTTCGGCCTGGCCAACACCAACAAGCTCATCCGTTTCTACGACGGCGCTACCGGCCTTAAAACCGGCTACACCTCGTCGGCGGGGTATTGCGTCAGCGCCACGGCAGAGCGGGAGGGGATGGAGCTTATCGCCGTCATCATGAAGGGCGCTACCTCCGACAAGCGGAACGGCGACGCGAAAACGCTGCTGAACTACGGCTTCTCCGCCTATACGCTGGTGCCTGCCTTGGAAGACGACCTGCCCGCCCTGCCGGTGTCCATGGGGGAGGGCGACACCGTCTCCCTGACGCTGCCGCCGGAGGGCACCACGCTGCTGGCGGAAAAAACCGCCGGTGCGCCGGAGCGTACACTGGCGCTGCCGGACAGGATCACCGCCCCTGTCCGCGCCGGAGATAAGATCGGCACGCTGACGGTGCGCTGCGGCGACAATACGCTGACGGTGCCGGTGCTGGCGGCGGAGGACGTGGAACGGCGCAGCTGGGGCGGTGTGTTCGTCCAACTGGCCAGACTTGTCACCTTTGCCGGATAGAAACGGTAAAAAGGGGCGGATTTCTCCCCTTTTCCCCTTGTAATTTGGCGGTATCCATTGTAAGATAGGGAAAAGCATTATCACCGTATACGATACGATAAAGGAGGCACCTGACATGATACAGGTCGATCTGCAAAATATTCACAGCTTTCTCCCGCTGCCCTACGAGGCGGCCATGAGCCCCCGCCTGCGCATCGCCCACGACCATCTCCAGAAGGGCGACGGTGCCGGCGGCGAGTTTACCGGCTGGGTACGTCTGCCGGAGGGCTACGACCGCGACGAGCTGGCGCGGGTCAAGGCGGCGGCCAAGCGCATTCAGTCCGACTCGCAGGCGCTGGTGGTCATCGGCATCGGCGGCTCCTATCTGGGCGCACGGGGCGTTATCGACTGCCTCTGCTCTCCCAACTACAACCTGAAGAAGAAGGACACCCCCAACATCTACTTCATCGGCAACGGTCTCAGCGCCGACGCGCTGGCGGAGACCATGGAGCTGGTGCAGGACGTGGACTTCTCCGTCAACGTCATCTCCAAGTCCGGCACCACCACCGAGCCCGCCGTGGCCTTCCGGTTCTTCCGTGAGCTGCTGGAGAAGAAGTACGGCGCGGAGGGCGCTGCCAAGCGCATCTACGCCACCACCGACGCCCACAAGGGCGCTTTGAAGTCGCTGGCGGATGCCAAGGGCTACGAGGAATTCGTGGTGCCCGACAACATCGGTGGCCGTTACAGCGTCCTCACCGCCGTGGGTCTGCTGCCCATCGCCGTGGCGGGCATCGACGTGGACGCGCTGCTCGCCGGCGCAGCCGACATGATGCACACCTGCGCCGTGGCGGATATGAAGGAAAATCCGGCGTGGCAATACGCCGCCGCCCGCTATGAGCTGTACCGCAGCGGCAAGAAGATCGAGCTGCTGGCCGCCTACGAGCCCTGCTTCCGGTTCATGGCGGAGTGGTGGAAGCAGCTCTACGGCGAGTCCGAGGGCAAGGAGAACAAGGGTCTCTTCCCCGCCAGCGTGGAGTTCACCGCCGACCTTCACTCCATGGGACAGTACATCCAGCAGGGCGAGCGCCACCTGTTCGAGACGGTGGTGCGGTTCGGCCCGTCGAAAAACGAGTGCCCCGTGCCCTTTGACGAGACCGACGGCGACGGCCTGAACTTTCTGGCCGGCAAGCCGATGGATTTCATCGCCCGTCAGGCCATGGACGGCACGCTGCTGGCACACGTGGAGGGCGGCGTGCCCAACATCGTGCTACGCACCGATACGCTGGATGCGGCCACGCTGGGCGGCCTGATCTACTTCTTCGAGTACGCCTGCGGTCTGTCCGGCTACCTGCTGGACGTGAACCCCTTCGACCAGCCCGGCGTGGAGGCGTACAAGAAGAATATGTTCGCCCTGCTGGGCAAGCCCGGGTATGAGGCGCTGCGGGAGAGTCTGCTGGCCAAGCTGGGACAGTGACTATTGCCATTT
>CAZTHY010000052.1:0-7857 GCA_964613205.1 uncultured Oscillospiraceae bacterium | reverse complement strand
CGGAGGGTGGTCAGTATCAGGGAATGACCGTCCACACCCGTTTCCCGCCGGAGCCTAACGGCTACCTGCATATCGGCCACTGTAAGGCGCTGTGCATCGACTTTGGCACCGCCGAGAAGTACAACGGCCTGTGCAACCTGCGGATGGACGACACCAACCCCGCCAAGGAGGACACCGAGTATGTGGACGCCATCCAGCAGGACATCCACTGGCTGGGCTTCGACTGGGGCGACCGGTTCTACTACGGTTCCGACTATTTTGAAAAGGACTACGAATACGCCATCGAGCTGATCAAGAAGGGTCTGGCCTACGTCTGCGAGCTGACGCCGGAGGAGTTCAAGGCCAACCGCGGTGACGTGGGCATCCCCGCCGTGTCCCCCTATCGGGACAGACCCATCGAGGAAAACCTGCGTCTCTTTGAGAAGATGAAGAACGGCGAGGTGGAGGAGGGCAAGATGACGCTCCGCGCCAAGATCGATTTGGCCAGCGGCAACTTCAATATGCGTGACCCCGTCATCTACCGCATCCGCTTCATCAACCACCACCGGCAGGGCACCAAATGGTGCATCTTCCCCATGTACGACTTCGCCCACCCCATTCAGGACGCGCTGGAGGGCATCACCCACAGCCTTTGCTCTCTGGAGTATGAGGAACACCGTCCCCTGTATGACTGGGTGGTGAACAACGTGTCCATCCCCTACCACAAGCCCCGTCAGATCGAGTTTGCCCGCCTGAACATCGACCACACCGTCATGTCCAAGCGGAAGCTGCGGAAGCTGGTGGAGGAAAAGTACGTCTCCGGCTGGGACGATCCCCGTATGCCGACGCTGTGCGGTCTCCGCCGCCGCGGTTACACCGCCGCGTCCATCCGCAGCTTCTGCGAGATGATCGGCGTGGGCAAGACGCCCAGCGTCATCGAGTACGGCACGCTGGAACACTGTTTGCGGGAGGATCTGAACGCCAACGCCGAGCGCACCATGGCGGTGCTGCATCCGGTGAAGCTGACGGTCACCAACTATCCCGAGGGCAAGAGTGAGACGTTCACGCTGGAAAATAACCCCACCGACCCCACCCAGGGCACCCACGACATCACCTTCTCCCGCCACCTGTGGATCGAGGAGGACGACTTCATGGAGGTGCCGGTGCCCAAGTATAAGCGCTTGACGCCGGAGGGCCTGGAGTGCCGTCTCAAGGGTGCGTATCTGGTGAAATGCACCGGCTGCGTCAAGGACGAGAGTGGCAAGGTCGTCGAAGTCCTGTGCGAGTACGACCCCGACTCCCGCGGCTGAGATCCCCCCGACGGCAGCAAGGTGAAGGGCGACACGCTCCACTGGGTAGACGCTGCCAACTGCCTCGACGCGGAGGTGCGGCTGTACGACAACCTGTTCTCCGACGAGACGCCTGACGGCCCCGACAAGGACTTTTTGGACTGTCTGAACCCCGACAGTCTGACGGTGCTGACCGGCTGCAAGGTGGAGCCGGAGATGCGCCGCGTGGCGGCGGACTTCGACAAGAAGGAAAACCGCACCGGCACCAACGCGCCTACGTTCCAGTTCATGCGCCTTGGCTACTTCTGCCTGGACAACCGCGATTCCACCGCAGAGCATCTGGTCTTTAACCGCAGCGTTTCGCTGAAGGACAGCTTTAAGAAGTAAAAAAGAAAGCCCCAGTGGGGCTTTCTTTTTTTCGTTGATGGCGCATTTACGTTGTAGGGGCGGACGACTCTGTCCGCCCGATGCAGAGGGAACGGTAGACGTATGCAAAACGATAACCGAAAGGGTCGCGTCGATGGACGTAGGGCGGGGTGACCTCACCCCGCCGTGCGGTAGAAGAAAAAGGTGGAGAATTGCGGCGGTTTGCGGTAGAGGGACGCATTTCGTTGTAGGGGTCGATGCCCTCATCGACCCGCACGGACGCACCACGGAGACGCACATGGTAACGACACGCACACACCTGTCATTCCGAGCCGGTGCGCACACCGGCGTGGGAATCCGCATCCCCAACGGTGAGGTGTAATGCACGGTGCGGCAAGGGGAGAACGGATTGCCGCACCAGTCTGCGGACTGGTTCGCAATGACATATTTGACGGCGTTTTCGTTCACCCAAATTTTCAATTCGCAGAAATGCCTGCGTGCGGGTCGATGTGGGCATCGACCCCTACGAACCGTTCACCGTTATCCACCGCGTCAAGCAAGGGAGGGGCGAAGCCCCTCCCTACAAATTCATCTCAAAACGCCCAGTTGCCATTCCTGAAGATGGCCACCGTTTCGCCGTTTTCGCAGAGGGCGTCGATGTTCATGTCGGCGCAGCCGATCATGAAGTCCTCGTGTACCATGGAGTCGTTGACGCCCAGCGCGCGGCATTCCTCCAGCGTCTTATGCTCGAAGTCGTTGATGGTGTCGGCAAAGCCCATGCCCAGCGCCAGATGGCAGGCGGCGTTCTCGTCGAACAGCGTGTTGTAGAACAGCAGTCCCGACTGGCAGATGGGAGAATCGTAGGGCACCAGCGCGCACTCGCCCAGATAGGCGCTGCCCTCGTCCATGCGGATCAGCTTCGTCAGCAGGTCGTTGTTCTGCTGGGCGTGCCACTCCACCGCCTTGCCCTCGTGGAAACGGATCCAGAAGTTGTCGATCAACTGACCCTGATAGCTCAGGGGCTTGGTGGCGTAGACGATACCCTCCGCTTCGCCCTTCTTCGGGGAGATGAAGCACTCCTCCGAGGGGATGTTGGGGTTGTAGACGATGCCCTGCAAGCTCTTCTCGCTGCCGCCGGCGAAGTGGGCTTCGGGGATCATGCCCACCGTCAGATCGGTGCCGTTCGAGGCGGTATAGTGGAGGGAGCGGATATGGAGGGCGTTGAGATACGCCTGCCGGTCGTGGAGCGCCTTGTTGTGGGCTGCCCAGTTTTCCATGGGGTCGCCCTCCAACGCACGGGAGGTGGACAGAATGGCCTGCCACAGCGCCTCGATGGCCTTCGTTTTCCTAAGCTCAGGGAACAGCTTTCTCGCCCAGGCCTCCCCGGGGACGGCGGCGATGCACCACTGGTACTTATTCTCGATGGCGTCACGGTAGGGCTTGATGATGGGGAACTTGGCCTGCTGGCTCTTGGCCAGCTTGGACTGGTCGATGCCGTTCAAGCCGTCGGGATCCTCCGACAGCAGGTAAATGCGGCAGGGGATGGTGTCCACATAGTGCTGCCACCGTGCCAGCTCGTAATCGTCGAGACGGCAGAGGGTGGTGAGACTGCGGTAGCGGACGTGGAGCTTTTGCAGCGGCTGGTAATTCCAGTCCACCACCACTTTCTTGGCCTTGCACTTATAGCACTCGTCCACCAGCATGGCCACGAACTCCGGCTGGTCGAGATCGGCGGCGATGAACACCTCCTGCCCTTTCTGGACGTTGACACCGGTGCGGGCGATAAGGCGGGCGTAATTACGCAGTACGGATTTTTTCATGACGTTTCCTCCTGTCATTTCTCTTGTGGGTATTGTACCACCGGCAAACGCATTTGAAAAGCGGCGTTCAAAAATTATTTTCATTCCTTTAATATTTTTCTAATAAAGCCGCCGTAAGATAAAGCCATAAAAGAAAACAACACGACTTTTGGAGGTACACATCATGAAAAAGAATTTCCGTCTCATCAAGAAGCAGTCCCCCGTCAACTACGCGCTGGAGAGCCGTCAGGTGCTGGACAACGGCGTGGTCTTGCAGCTCGTCCACTGCGGCGACACCATGACCGTCACCGCCACCTACGAAAAGACGCTGGAGACCTTCGACGGTCTGCGTACCGTGGAGGAGGCCGCCTACATAGAGGACTATCTCACCCGCAAGTACGAGGGCGTGGACAGCGACGACCTGCCCCTGCTCATCGCGTAAGGCTTGCCAGCGAAAAGTTCATTTGCTATAATAGCCTCACACGAGGCTATTATCTTTATATCCCCATTTTTGGAAAGTGAGGACACGATATGCGTATCTTAGTGGCGGAGGATCAGCCCCAGCTTTTGACGATGCTGGTGAAAAACCTGACGCTGGCGGGCTACACCGTGGACGGTGTGGCCGACGGTGCGGAGGCGCTGGCGTATCTGGACGTGACCGACTACGATGCGGCGGTGCTGGACGTGATGATGCCCAAAGTGGACGGCCTTACGGTGCTGCGGACGGTGCGGGATCGGGGCTCCGCCCTGCCGGTGCTGCTGCTGACCGCCCGTGATGCGGTGCAGGATCGGGTAGGCGGGTTGGACGCCGGTGCGGACGACTATCTGACGAAGCCCTTCGCCATGGACGAGCTGCTGGCGCGTCTGCGGGTGCTGACACGCCGCAAGGGCAGCGGTCAGACCAACGTCTACACGCTGGCCGACCTGACGGTGGACACGGCGGCACGGACGGCGGTACGGAACGGCCGGACGCTGAATCTTTCGGCGCGGGAGTACGCGCTGCTGGAATACCTCATCCGGAACAAGGGCGTGATCCTCTCCCGCACGCAGATCGAAAACAACCTGTGGAGCCTTGACTACGCCGGCGGCACCAACGTGGTGGACGTATACATCAGCTATCTGCGGAAAAAACTGGAGCTGCCCGACGAGGAGCGGCTGCTCCATACCGTGCGGGGCATGGGCTGGGTGCTGAAGCAGGAGGACTCGGTATGAGACATATCTCCATCAAGTGGCGCCTGACGATCTGGTTCACCGTAGTGATGGTGGTCATCACGGCGCTGATGCAGGTGTTCGTCATGCTGATGAACCGCAACGCCGTCACCCGCCCGCCTCAGGCGGAGGTAGTGCGGATGGTGGAGCGGAACGCCGACGACATCGAGTTTGACCATGGCCGCTGGGATCTCAGCGACGTGGAATTCTTCGCCCACGGCGTGTACACGGAAATCTTCGACGAAAGCGGCGCACGGCTGGCGGGCAGTCCGCCGGTAGACGCCGACATCCCCCTCCCCACTGCCATGGCGGCCACCGGCGGCGTGCAGGTGGTGGACAGCGGCGGTGAGAGCTACTACGTTTACGACAAGCCGCTGGACACAGGCATTTCCACCCTTTGGGTGCGGGGCACTATCCCCACCGACGCACAGGGCAGCGTCATGGAGGTCATCGTGCCCTTGACGTGGGCGCTGCTGCCGGCGCTGGTGGTGGTGTCGGCGGTAGGCGGCTGGCTTATCTCCACGCTGTCCTTCCGCCCCATGGAGAAGGTCATCGCCGCAGCGGAGTCCATCTCCGGCGGCGAGGATCTGACGCGGCGCATCGGCCTGCCCCGAGGACGCAGCGAGATCCACCGGCTGGCCGCCGCCTATGACGATATGTTCGACCGGCTGGAGCGGTCCTTCGAGGCGGAAGCCCAGTTCACCTCCGACGCAGGCCACGAGCTGCGAACGCCGGTGACGGTGATCTTAGCCCAGTGTGAAACGCTGGAGCGGGGCAAGCCTACGGCGGAGGAGTACGAAAACGGCGTGTCGGTGATCCACGGTCAGGCGGAGCAGATGTCCCGCCTCATCGCCCAGCTGCTCCACATCACGCGGCTGGAACAGGGCACGCAGAAGGCCAATTTCGAGCCCACCGACTTAGGGGAGCTGGCGGAGATCATCTGCGAACAGCAGCGCATGACGGCGCCGGAGGGCACCACGCTGACGTGCCGCGCCCAGCCGGTCACCGTACCGCTGGATGTGACGCTGATGACGCGGCTGATGAACAACCTGCTGTCCAACGCCTTCCGCTACGGCAAGCCCAACGGCCATGTGACGGTGACGGTACGGCAGGACGGCAGCGAGGCGGTGCTGGCCGTCAGCGACGACGGCATCGGCATCACACCGGAGCAGTTACCCAAAATATGGCAGCGGTTCTATCAGGCCGACCCCTCCCGCAGCGGCAGCGAGGGCACCGGCTTAGGGCTGTACATGGTGCGGCAGATCGCCCAGCTCCACGGCGGCACCGCCGCGGTGGACAGCGTGGCGGGACAGGGCAGCACCTTCACCATACGGCTGCCCTTGCAGGGGAATATGTGACTATCCAAGGGGGAGCGGCGCTGCCGCTTCCCTTTTAGCGTTGACTTTTCGGGAGAAGGCGGGCATAATAGGGGGTGACTTTTCTATGGGAGGTGAGCGCGGTGGCGCAGTTTTTCCTGCAAGGCTGGCGGCTGTATCTGCCGGATGTGGCGGTGCTGGCGGTGGTGTTCGCCGCGCTGCTGCTCCGCAAACGGCGGGAGGGCTGGCGGCGAAACACGGTGCGGGCGCTGTTCTTCGTCTACCTCACCGGCGTGCTGTGGGTGACGGTGCTGCCGGTGCTGTCCCTGCTGCCCTGCCCGTTCCACTATGCGCCGATGGAGCTGCGCCCCTTCTTCGATCTTAAGCAGGGCTACGGCAATGCGGCGCGTCAGCTGGTGCTGAACGTGGTAATGACCATCCCCTTCGGGCTGCTGTACCCGCCGCTGCGAAAGCGGGGCTTCTTCGCCACGGCGGCGGCCACGCTGGCGCTGAGCCTCACCATCGAGCTGGTGCAGCCGCTGCTGCCTACGGCACGGACGGCGGACATCACCGACGTGATCTGCAACACGGCGGGCGGCATCATCGGCTACGTCCTCTACCGCGTTTTCCACCCACTTTTTTCCAGCGAATACCGTTAATCAACAGAAAGGCCGCCGCTGGCGGTCTTTCTTTCTTGCGGCGGAGGGAGCTAATAATGGTACATATTCGCAGAAATGCCTATTGACAAAATCCCGAACTCTGCTATAATACTCCGTAATATAGTGATAGAAAAATTATCTTTCATTGTATCAAATATTAGATAGGAGGTTCTATGGAACGAAAATTTACCCTTAGCTGCTGCTCCACGGTGGATATGCCCTATTCCTACGTCTCCGGTCGTGACATCCCCGTGCTGTTCTACACCTACACGGTGGACGGCCAAACGTATGACGATGACATGGGACGTGATCCTACGGCGCTGGATCGGTTTTACGGTTTTCTCAAGGAGGGCAAGCTGCCCCAGACCAGCCAGCTCAACGTCGTGAACTATTTTGAGTTCTTCGAGTCACTGCTGCAAAAGGGTGGCGATGTGCTGCACATCGGCTTCTCCTCTGGTCAGTCCGGCTCCATACATAACGCTTTCCTGGCCGCCCATGAGTTGGCGGAGAAATACCCCGACCAGCGAGTGGTGGTCATTGATTCCCTGTGCTCCTCGTCAGGCTACGGTATGCTGGTGGACTACGCCGCCGATATGCGGGACGAGGGCAAGACGCTGGACGAGGTCGCCCAGTGGGTGACGGACAACCGCAACCGCGTCCACCACCAGTTCTTCTCCAGCGACATGACCCAGTTCCGCCGCACAGGCCGCGTCTCCGGCGCGGCGGCTGCCGTGGCCACGGTGCTGAACATCTGCCCCATCATGCGGCTGGACAACACCGGCAGCATCAAAGCGTACAGCAAGGTGCGGGGCAAGAAGAAGGCGGAGGAGGAGACGGTGGACGCCATGGAACGCTGCGCCCAGGGTGGCCGCGACTACGACGGCAAATGCTTCGTCTGCCACTCCCGCTGCCCCGAGGACGCCGCCGCCCTCATCCAAGCGGTGGAGGAGCGGTTCCCCAACGTGAAGGGCAAGATCCGGCTCTTCGACATCGGCACCATCATCGGCAGCCACGCCGGTTCCGGCACGGTGGCGGTGTTCTTCCTAGGCGACGAGCGTCCGGAGATGGAGTAATACACCAACAGGAAAAGCACCCCGCAGGGTGCTTTTCTTTTGCACTTTTTGGAAAAAGGGCAGAAAAAGAGGACGCTTGCGCGTCCTCTTTTCATTGGCAGTTGGAAGCGTTCGGCTTAGAAGCAGCCCTGCTCCATCATGGCCTCGGCGACCTTCTTGAAGCCGGC
>CAZTHY010000051.1:0-7935 GCA_964613205.1 uncultured Oscillospiraceae bacterium | reverse complement strand
GATCATGAAGCGCGTAGGCATGCACCTGCGCATCCAACAGGACAAAAAATCCAACGCCGAGAGGAAAAAGTAAAGAGTAAAAAGTAAAAGGAGAGGGGAGACCTCTCCTACAAGGCAACCGTGAAGAGGGGGGATGGATATGGCATACTATGCCCATATTCGACAGAATGACGCAGGGGAAACAGTCTATCAGACGGTAGCGGAGCACTTGACGGGCACGGCGTCTCTATGCCGTGTATTTGCCGATTCTTTCGGCGCAGGAGCAGACGGCGAGCTGGTCGGATTGCTCCACGATATGGGTAAATGCACCGATGGCTTCCAAAGCCGTCTGCTGCACGGCGGCACCGTAGTGGATCACGCCACTGCGGGGGCGGTAGCCTGTGCCAAACAGGATCACATTTTTGCCGCCGCTTGTGTGGCCGGTCATCACGGCGGCTTGCCGAACTTTGGAAATATGCGTACCGCACCGGCCACCGGTGACGGAACACTGTTTGGGCGATTGAAAAAAGGAAACGCGGAGAACATCTGCGCCCGCTGTGGTGACAGCGGCGTGGTGTTACCCGCGCTTTTTTCATCCCATGCGCCAAAAGATTGGCTGTCTGCGTCTTTTTGGACACGGATGCTCTATTCCTGCCTGGTAGATGCAGATTTTCTGGACACCGAGCGCTTCATGCAGGGCGATCGGGGACGTGGCGGCAGCGATGATATTCCTACGCTTTTGGACAGATTAGAACGCTACATCAAGCCATGGCAGCAGCCGAAAACCGAGCTGAACCGACTGCGGTGCGAGATATTGAACGCCTGTCTTGAAGCGGGCAGTAAAGCAAAAGGTATTTACACCTTGACAGTGCCTACCGGCGGTGGAAAAACGGTAGCGTCGCTGGCTTTTGCGCTGCGCCACGCCTCCCATCACTGCATGAAACGGGTCATCTATGTCGTACCCTATACGTCCATCATCGAGCAAAACGCAGAGGTGTTTCGCACCATACTGGGCAGCGGCAACGTGCTGGAACACCACAGCGGTGTGCAGTTCGACCTGTCGGACGGCGCGCCGCCGGAGGAGGCACGCAAGGCACTGGCTACTGAAAACTGGGATATGCCGGTGGTAGTCACCACAGCGGTGCAGCTATTTGAATCGCTGTACGCCTGTCGTTCATCCAAATGCCGCAAGCTCCACAACTTGGCCAACAGCGTCATCATTTTTGACGAGGCGCAGATGCTGCCCCTCATTCATCTGCGTCCCTGTGTGGCTGCCATGGCGTCCCTCGTCCGACAATTCCAAGCCACTGTGGTGCTGTGCACCGCCACGCAGCCGTCCCTCAACGACCTCTTTCACGCCTATGCGCCGGACTGTCCGGTGGCGGAACTGTGCCCTCACGGTGAGGCGCTCAACGAGAGATTCCGTCGTGTGACCTTCCGAAATGCGGGTACGTTGGAGGATGAAGCACTGGCGGAGCAACTAAGCCAGCAGAACCAGGTGCTTTGTATCGTCAACAGCCGAAAAGCGGCGCAGTCCATCTTTGACCTGCTGCCGCAAGAGGGTAGTTACCACCTCTCCACGCTGATGATCCCCGCCCAAAGGCAATTGCTGCTGCGGGAGATACGGGAAAAACTGCTTCGCGGTGAGACCTGCCGCGTCGTGTCCACCTCGTTGATCGAGGCGGGCGTGGACGTGGATTTTCCCGCAGTCTACCGGGAACTGGCCGGACTGGACTCCGTTTTGCAGGCAGCAGGCCGCTGCAACCGTGAGGGAAAGCGGCCGGTGGCGGAGAGCATCGTCACCATTTTCCAGCGGACAAAACCGGCACCGTTGCTGTTTCAAACCGCCATCGGCGCGGCCAATGAAGCGCTGAACGGCGACCGCGACCCCGCCGCGCAGGAGACGATGCAGCGGTACTTTGCACGTCTGCGAAGTCTGACCGGTGACGCCGCGCTGGATAGAGACGGCATTGTCAGCGCCTTTGAAAAAGGTATAGCAGGATGCGAGCTGCCGTTTCGCACTGTAGCAGAGGGATTCCACTTTATCGATAAAACCACCCGCACCATCTACATTCCCTACGATAACGAAGGCGCATCGCTGATCGCCCAGCTGCAGGCGGGTCTTTGCTCCAAAGTCCTCTACCGCAAGCTGGGACGCTATGCTGTCTCCATTTACGACGACCATTTCAAAATGCTTGACAGCGCAGGTGCGCTGCTAACGGCAAGGGAAGTCCCCGCATTGGACGATAACAGCGCCATTTTGGCCGACAGCTCGCTCTACAGCGCGACAATGGGGCTTTCCCTTGAACCGGAGAGTGGAAAAGCAGAGTTTATTTAAGCACTGTCCGTTTTTTGGGACAGTAGATGCAGTAAAATACGAACCAGTTGAAAGGAGTGATGCTATGGCGATCCAAGTGGAAGTATGGGGCGAGTACGCTTGTTTCTCGCGGTCTGAGTTCAAAACTGAGCGATGTAGCTATGATATCATGACACCATCGGCGGCACGAGGGCTGCTGGAGAGCATTTTCTGGCACCCTGGGCTGAAATGGATCATTGACCGTATCCATGTCTGCGAGCCGATCCGGTTCACCAACATTCGCCGCAACGAGGTGAAGGATACCATCAGCGGGCGCAAGGTCAGAACGGTCATGGAAAAGGGGCAGGGGGAACTCTATCTCGCAACGCCGGAGAGTATCCAGCAGCGGGCGGCTATGGTACTGCGGGATGTACATTACGTCATCGATGCCCACTTTGACTTGACGGAGAATGCCGCCCCCAGCGACAGCGCCGGAAAGTTTCAGGACATCATCAAGCGCCGATTGGAGCGGGGACAGTGTTACAGTATGCCCTATTTCGGCACGCGGGAGTTTCCGGCGCATTTCCAGCGCTGCACGGCGCTGCCGCCCTGTCCGGATGAACTGAAAGGAACGCGAGATTTAGGCTGGATGCTGTGGGATATGGATTACAGCGACCCGAAAAACATCACGCCGAAGTTCTTCCGTGCCACGCTGGAAGATGGCGTTCTCGCCGTCCCGACAGCCGACAGTGGGGAGGTGAGGGGATGATCTTACAGGCGTTGACAAAGCTGTATGAAGACCTTCTCGCCCGTGGTGACATCGCCGCTCCCGGGTGGTCACCGGCCAAAATCAGCTTCGCGCTGTGTCTTGACGAGAACGGAGAGGTAACACAGGTGATCCCCACCATGCAGGAAGTTGCTTCCGGAAAAAAGGCGGTACTTCGCCCGCAGGAGATGGTACTTCCAGCGGCGGTAAAGCGTACTGTCGGTATAGCTTCCAATTTCCTTTGGGACAATTCTTCCTACCTGCTGGGCGTTGACCAAAAAGGCAAGCCCCAACGCAGCCGTGAGTGTTTTTCCGCTGCCGCCGCACTGCACCACACCGTACTGGACGGTGCAGCATCTCCTGTTGCCAAGGCCATTCTGGCGTTTTTTGACACATGGCAACCGGAGAAAGCGGACGAACATCCGGCACTCCGCGAACGATTTGACGATGTCACCGGTGGTGGAAATCTGATCTTTCGCGTAGACGGATGTTATCCTCAGGAAGATGCTGTCATTCGGGATGCGTGGCAGCGCTGTCGGGATGGCGGCACAGATGAAACCATACGAATGCAATGTTTGGTGACAGGGCTGGAGGACGACATTGTTGCCGTCCATCCCTCCATCAAGGGTGTCCGCGATGCCCAGTCCAGTGGTGCGGCACTGGTGTCCTTCAACGCACCGGCCTTTTGCTCCTACGGGCATGAGCAGAACTACAATGCGCCAGTAGGGAAGTATGCCGCTTTTGCCTACACCGCCGCGCTGAACTACCTGCTGGCCGACCGGAACAATGTGCAGCTCATCGGCGACACTACGGTGGTCTGCTGGGCAGAGGGTGCCGATCCTGCATATCCCGCCTTTTCCGCCGCGGCGCTTTTTGGACAGGAAACACCGGCGCTGACGGACAACGATCTCCGCGCTGCGTTGAAAAGGCTGGCAGACGGGCTGCCCTGTCCCGAACTGGGTCTTGACCCCCAGCGGCCGTTCTACATCTTGGGCTTGGCGCCCAATGCGGCACGGCTGTCCGTCCGGTTCTTCCTGCGGGATACCTTCGGCGCATTGATGCGGAACGTGAACGACCACTATGAGCGGTTGGAGATCGTGGGAAGCCGCTTCAATGTCCTGCCTCTTTGGGCATTGCTGCGGGAAACCGTCAATCTGAATTCTAAAGATAAGTCTCCCAGTCCCGCTATGGCGGGTGCCACCGTCCGCGCTGTTTTCTCCGGCGGCATATATCCCGCCTCGCTGCTGGAGGCGGTTATGCTCCGTATCCGCGCCGAGCGGAACATCACATGGGGACGCGCAGCGATCATAAAGGCGTATTATCTGAGAAATCCACATTCCGACTGTCCAAAGGAGGTTTTGACCGTGAGTCTAAACGAGAATAGCACCAATCCCGCCTATACCTTAGGCCGCCTGTTTTCGGTCTATGAAGCCGTACAGCAGGCAGCAAACCCGGGCATCAATACCACCATCAAGGATAAGTATTTCAACTCCGCATCAGCTATGCCCGCCAGCATTTTCCCTGTGCTGAATAATCTCTACCAAAAGCACCTGCGGAAATTAAGTCCCGGTCAATCCATCTACTTCGATAAGCAGGTCGCCGCACTGAAAGGCGTTCTCGGAGAGAGCTATCCCCCTCGCATGAATTTGGCGCAGCAGGGCGCATTTGACTTAGGCTACTACCATCAAACACAAAAGCGGTATACGAAAAAGGAGGAAAACGAAAATGACTGAACCTATCAAGAACCGGTATGAATTTGTGGTGCTCTTTGACGTAGAGAACGGCAACCCCAACGGCGACCCCGATGCCGGCAATATGCCCCGTGTCGATCCGGAGACCGGCTATGGCCTGGTCACAGACGTCTGCCTCAAGCGGAAGATCCGCAACTATGTGGAGATGGCCAAAGAAGGGGAGAGCGGCTACCGCATTTACATCAAGGACGGCGTGCCGCTGAACAGCAGCGACAAGGAAGCCTGCGCCTATGTGGGCGTTGACCCTGACAAGCTGAAAGAGGCCAAGAAGAAAGACGACGAACTTGACGAAAAACTGCGGGACTTCATGTGCGCCAACTTCTACGATGTCCGTACCTTCGGCGCAGTGATGACCACCTTCGTCAAGGGCGCGCTGAACTGCGGCCAGGTGCGCGGACCGGTGCAGTTGGGCTTTGCCCGCAGTGTCGATCCGGTGCTGCCGCAGGAAGTCACCATCACCCGCGTGGCCATTACCACCGAAGCTGACGCGGAGAAGAAGGGTACGGAGATGGGTCGAAAATACATCGTCCCCTACGGTCTCTACCGCGCGGAGGGCTATATTTCCGCCAACCTCGCCCGCAAGACCACCGGCTTCTCCGAAGAGGATCTGAATCTGTTGTGGACGGCTATTTTGAATATGTTCGAGCACGACCATTCCGCCGCCCGCGGCAAGATGGCGGTGCGGGAGCTGATCGTTTTCCGTCATGACACCGAACTGGGCTGCGCACCGGCTCATAAGCTCTTTGAACTGGTGGACATCCGACGCAAGGAGGATGTTACGGCTCCCAGAAGCTATCAGGACTACACCGTCACCGTAGACGAATCCCGCCTTCCCAGCGGCGTCACCTGCACACGGCTGGGGTGATCTATCGGGAGGAGGAATTCCTCCCTCTCTCCGGCCTGCAGCATTTCAAGTTCTGTCGCAGACAGTGGGCGCTCATCCACATCGAGCAGCAGTGGGCGGAAAACTATCGCACTACCGATGGCGCTATCCTGCACGAGAAAGCCCATAACAGCGATTTGACCGAAAGCAGGGGAGACCTGCTCATCACGCGGGATATGCGGATATTCTCTCCCACGCTGGGTGTCTCCGGCAGCTGTGATGTGCTGGAGTTTCATCGTGGCAGCTCCGGCATCCCACTGAAAGATAAGTCAGGGCTGTGGCAGCCCTATCCGGTGGAATACAAACGTGGGCGGCCAAAAGAGCAAAATGAGGATGTCTTGCAGCTATGCGGACAGGCCATGTGCCTGGAAGAGATGCTCTGCTGCGAAATACCGCAGGGTGCATTGTATTACGGTGAGACGCGGCGGCGTATGGCGGTAACATTTACCGAAGAACTTCGCCAAGAGGTACGGCAGCTTCTTGCCGAAATGCACGACCTCTACCGCCGCGGCCACACGCCCAAGGTAAAGCCTACCAAAAGCTGCAACGCCTGCTCTCTGAAAGAACTGTGTCTGCCAAAACTGCTGAAAAACAGATCGGTCTCCACCTACCTGCGGCAGGGAATGGAGGTTGCGCCATGAGACAGCTTCTCAACACACTGTTTGTCACCTCGGAGGATGTATACCTCTCCTTAGACGGCGAAAATGTGGTGGCCAACCGCAGTGGGGACGCGGTAGCCCGCTACCCGCTCCACACCCTGCAAAGTATCGTCTCCTTCTCCTACACCGGCGCATCGCCGGCCTTGATGGGGCAATGCGCCAAACGTGGGATAGGGCTGGCTTTCTGCTCACCAAGAGGGCGCTTTTTGGCTCGCGTAGCCGGTGCCGCACAGGGCAACGTGCTGCTGCGGCGTATGCAATACCGCACCGCAGACGACCCGACACAGAGCTGCCGTATCGCGCGAAACATGATCTTCGGGAAAGTCTACAATGCCCGTTGGAGCGTGGAGCGCACCCGTCGAGACCACGCACCCAGAATAGACAGTGACCGCTTTTCCGCAGTGTCGGCGCAGTTACAGGGAATGCTGCCGCTGATCGCAGAGGAGACGTCACTGGAAAGTCTGCGCGGTCTTGAAGGTGCAAGCGCAGCATCGTACTTCAGCGTACTGGATGACATGATCCTGCGGGACAAGGAGACGTTCTTTTTCAAGGAGCGCAGCCGCCGCCCGCCGCTGGATCCATTTAATGCGCTGCTGTCGTTTTCGTACAGTCTGCTGGCACATGACTGTGCATCGGCACTGGAAAGTGTGGGACTGGATGCCTACGTGGGCTATCTGCATCGGGATCGCCCTGGGCGGGAATCGCTGGCGCTGGATTTGATGGAAGAACTGCGTCCGTGCTTTGCGGATCGGTTCGTGCTGACGATGGTCAATAACCGCGTGGTCAAATCTTCTGATTTTCAAGTGCAGGAAAGCGGCGCTGTCTTTCTGACAGACGCGGGACGCAAGACCTTCCTTCAAAAATGGCAGGAGCGGAAGAAAGAGATGATTACTCACCCATTTTTGGAGGAAAAGATGCCGTGGGGACTTGTGCCGTATGTGCAAAGTCTGCTTCTATCCCGCTATCTACGCGGTGATCTTGATGCTTATCCGCCCTTTTTGTGGAAGTGAGGTCGTATGCTGGTACTGATCACCTATGATGTAAACACGGAGGATGCGGCAGGTCGAAAGCGTTTGCGCCAAATCGCAAAGCAGTGTGTCAATTACGGCCAACGTGTACAGAATTCCGTCTTTGAGTGTCTGTTGGATCCGGCGCAATGCCGTGCGTTGCAAGCCAAGCTCTGCAAGATCATGGATCCCCAGCGGGACAGTCTGCGCTTCTATTATCTCGGAAAGCAGTATGAGCGCCGGATCGAGCACTTCGGCTGCAAAGAGACCTATTTGCCGGAGGACACGTTGATGATCTGAGTGCGAAGTGAAAGCACACGCCCCTTTCTCCGCCTGTTCGCACTTGTTTTGCAGCACACCTGATTAGCTCTGCCGATGAAATTGCTATTGCAGACAGCAGTTTCACCGCTTTTCCCCGCAAATTTTGTCTGCTTTCGCAAAAAAGCACACTTCATTTTGTGCATTTTTGCTGTCGCACCCCGCAAGGGGTGCGTGGATTGAAATCCGCCGCCCCGACAGGGCAGCCGTTTACCGTCCACCGTCGCACCCCGCAAGGGGTGCGTGGATTGAAATATTCCATGCTTCCAGTTTCTC
>CAZTHY010000050.1:0-8002 GCA_964613205.1 uncultured Oscillospiraceae bacterium | reverse complement strand
GCTGCCCTCCCGGTAATGCCGACGTGGTCAAGGGCATACTGGGCGACCGTTTGGACTACGGCGTGCGCTATAACTGATGGAACCATTACCGCGGGCGGCGCTTGCAAAGGCGTCGTCCGCACCTCCCTTTACGCAAATGAATGAGAAAGAGAGGCAGTGGCACGATGGACATAAAGAAGTACGAGGTATTTCTCAAGGTGCTGGAAAAGGGCTGCTTTGCCGGTGCCTGTGAGGAGCTGGGCTATACACAGCCCGCCATCACCAGCATGATGAAGAGCATGGAGCGGGAGATCGGCTTTCCGCTGCTGCGCCGCAGCAACAAGGGCATCCAGCTCACCACCGAGGGGCATGAGGTGCTGCCGCTGATCCGTCAGGTGGTGGAGGCCAACCGGCGGCTGGATCTCAGCTATGAGCGGCTGCGGGGGCTGGAGACCGGCTACCTGCGGGTGGGCGTGTTCCCCACCGTCTCCTTCGCGTGGATGCCGCAGATCCTTCTGCGGTTTGAAAAGCAGTACCCCGGCATCCACGTGGAGCTGCTGGAGGAGAACAGCCTGCACCAGTTGGAGGAATGGCTGTCCGCCGGCTTTATCGACGTGGCCTTTATCTCCCGTCAGGCGGAGCATACGTTCAAGTGGATACATATTAAAAATGACCCCCTTGTGGCCATCATACCGCGGGAGCATCCCGAGGCGCAGAACGGCCGCATCGAAGCCCAGCAGTTCAGACAGATACCCATTCTGATGTGCAAGGGCAAGGACGGACTGGATCAGGACATTATGCGCTACTTCGCCGCCAACGGTGTGCCGGAACTGAAAATTCGGCTCACGTCCAATCTGGACTACACCATCGCCAACATGGTGCGGGAGGGGTTAGGCGTAGGCGTGCTGCCGGAGCTGCTGGTGCGGTCGCTGTTTCGCGGCGACGAGTCCAGCGTCTGCATCCGCCATCTGGATCCGCCGGCCTACCGTGAGCTGGGCATGGCGCTGCGGCAGGGCGAGGACATCTGTCCGGCGCTGAACTGCTTCATCAAGTTCGTAAAGCTGATGGCCAACGACCTGCAAGAGATCTGACCCACATATAAAAAGAGACAGCGCGGTTTTCACCGCGCTGTCTTTTGCTATGCCATTTTAAGGGGTCAGTCCTCGTGTCCCATGACGGCCACACGGAGACCGGCGCTTTCCAACAGCGTCCGCGCCGCTTCCAGCGTCTCGTCGGAGGGCGTTTCAAACTCCTCCTGCTGAATGCCGGCCTCGCGGCCTTTGCCGATGCCCATGTTGTGGTAGGGCAACAGGTTTACCTCCCGCAAGCCCAGCCGCAGCATCTCATCCCGCAGCGCCGCGATGTTGTCCATGTCGTCGTTGACACCGTGTACCATCGGCACGCGGATGATGATCTTCCGCCGCAGGTTTTCGTCGGCGCAGAGCGTCGTCAGGTTGCGGAGGATGACCTCCGGCGACACGCCGACATACTCCTCGTGCTTCTTGGCGTCCATGACCTTCCGGTCGAACAGCACCCAGTCGCTGAGCTGTGCCAGCTTTTGCAGCGCCGCGCCGTCACCGAAGCCGCTGGTCTCGATGGCCAGCGTGAAGCCCCGCCGCCGTATCTCTTGTGCCAACTGAATGGCGTAGTCGCCGTGGGCGAGAATTTCACCGCCGCTGAGGGTGATGCCGCCGCCGGAGGACTCGTAAAACGCACGATCCTTCTCCAGCACGGCCATCAGCTCGTCAAGGGAGTACGCTTTCGACTTGGTGTACATGGCCTCGGTGCAGCAGGCATCCACGCAGGCGCCGCAGCCGATGCAGGCGGCGCGGTCGATGGTGATGTGCCCCTCGTGGGGGCGGATCGCCCCCACGGTGCAGCTTTTGATACATCGGCCGCAGTGGATGCAGGTTCCTTCGCGATACAGCACCACATAGCTGCCGTCCAGCAGTTCGGGGTTGTGGCACCAGCGGCACGACAGGGGACACCCCTTCAAAAATACCGTTGTGCGGATGCCGGGGCCGTCCTCCGTGGAGAAACGCTGAATACCGCCGATGTAGTTCATGTGCAGTCCTCCTGTCAGTCGGGACGGTGGGCGGTACGGGCGATGAGCGCCTCCTGTACGTCGGCATCCAGCTCCACGAAGTAGGCCAGATAACCGGCTACGCGCACCAGCAGGTTCCGGTAGTTTTCGGGGTTCTTCTGAGCGTCACGCAGCGTGGCATCGTCCACCACGTTGATCTGAATGTGCTCGCCCATGTTGGCGAAGTAGGTCTTGACGATGCTGCCCAGCACCTGCAAGCCCTTTTCGCCCTGAATGCTGCGGGGATCGAAGCGCAGGTTGTACAGGCAGCCGTCCTTGGCGTTCTTCTGATCGAGATGCGCCACGGAGTTGATGCAGGCGGTGGGGCCGCTGACGTCGCGACCCATCACAGGGGAGCAGTTGTCGTTGACGGGGTCGTAGGCGAAGCGGCCATCGGCGGAGGCCAAAATGCATTTGCCCTGCGACACGTTCATGGACTGGGACTCCACCACCTCCACATAGTGGCCGCCGCGGGAGTCGCGGAACTTCTCCAGCGACTGGGCGTAGTGGCGGATGAGACCGGCGGCAATGCCGTCCACATACTCGTTGTCGTTGCCGTACTTGGGCGCCTTCTTCAGCAGCATCTGACGGATATCCTCGTGACCCTCGAAGTTCTTGGCCAGCACGTCCAGCAACTCCCTGGCGGTCATGCGCTTTTCGCGATTGACGATGGTGTCGATGGCGGCCACGGCGTCAGCGGCGTTGCCGATGCTGACGGCGAACGCGCCGGACTCGGAGTAGCGTGCGCCGCCGCACTGGAGCGCCTTGCCCTTTTCGATGCAGTCGTTGACCAGCAGGGAGGTGAAGGCCACAGGCTGACGGGTGGCGTGGAGGGAGCCAACGATGTTGAAGCCGCGGATCATCAGCGCCTGGAAGTAGTCGATTTGGGCATAGAGCGCCGTTTGCAGCTTCTCCAGCGTGTCCAGCGTCTCCAGCGCGCCGGTCTTGGGGCCGAGCTGCTCGCCGTTGACGGGGTTCACGCCGTCGTTCATGGCCAGCTCCAAGCACTTGAGCAGATTCACATAGCCCACGGTGGGACGGCCATCGGAGCAGCCGGACACACCGGGCTGTACACAGCCGTGGATACCCCAGTTGCGGGCTTCCTCAATGGTGCAGCCGGTCTTTTCCATGACCATGGGCACCACCAGCTCGTCGTTGAAGAAGGCGGGGGTGGCCAGACCGGCCTGGATCATCTTCAGACCCTCCTGCACCAAGTCCTCGTTCAGACCCTTGAAGTAGCGCACGGACATGGTGGGCTGGGACGTCTGCACACCGGCGTTGGCCTTCAGGCACAGGAAAGACATCTCGTTGGTGGCATCCTTGCCGTCGGGAGTCTGACCGCCGATGATGATGTTCTGCCACAGGGGATAACCGGCGAAGGACTGGCTGTAAAACTTGTCGCGGAGCTTCATCACGTCGGTCATCTTGATGAAGAAGCACTGGATCAGCTCAATGGCCTTCTCCTCGGTGATACGGCCTGCGGCCTTGTCGGCCACATAGTAGGGGTTCATGTACTGGTCGAAGCGGTGCAGCGACTCGCCGTGGCCGTTGTTCTCAATGTTCATGATAACGTGCATGAACCACACGAACTGAATGGCCTCGTGGAAGGTGCGGGCGGGTTCCAGCGGGATGTGGGCGCAGACCTCAGCGATCTCCAGCAGTTCCGCCTTGCGCTGCTCGTCCTTCTCGGTCTTGGAAAGTTCGATGGCCAAATCGCTGTAACGCTTGGCAAAGGCGCCGACGGCGTCGATGTCGATGATGACGGCGTTCCAGAAGTCCACCTGCTCCTGCTTTTCGGGGGTGTCCACCACCGTCTCGGCGATCTTCTTCTGGCACTGCGCCTTGTAGTAGTTAAGACCCCGGGGCAGCAGATTGTAGTAGTCGGGCAGGACATGGCCGGTGGAGCAGTCGCGGTTGCCCACGGTCATCACGCCACTTTCCTCGGCGTGCTTCACGTCCTCCGGCAGCGCACGCTCCACGATCTTGTCGAAGCTCTTGCCTTTCCAGCGGGGCAGCACCTCCAGCAGCGTGGCGCGATCCTCGTCGGACAGCATCAGCGGGTCGCTCTTGCGGGTGGTGAAGTCGTCGATCTCGTCCACGATCCAGTCGGAGGTGAACTCGGGGAACACCGGCGCGCAGCGGGGCTTGTCGGCCTGACTGCCCACCACCAGCTCGCCGTCCTGAATGAAGATGGTCATGTTCCGCAGGATGTGGGAGAGCATATAGGCCTTTTGCAGAACGGGAGGCTCGAAGGCGTAGGTCTCGATGGCCTCGGTGGCCAGTCGGGCACGCTCGGCGCTGAGACTGGGCTTTACGTCATTCTGCATCTGCTTGAGCTTGGCGACACGGTCGCTCATGTGAGTCTGTAACATAGTCGTTGACCTCTCTTTCGTTAGTTGGCGGTGTCGGTAGGGACGGTGTTATCGGCGGCCTTTTCGCCCTTCTTGTTGGGCTTGCGGCCTTCCACATACTTGATGCCGATGCCAGTGATGGCACACAGGATGGCGAACAGCGGCGTCAGCCAGCCCATGAAGTAGTAGGAGATATAGCTGGTGGTGGCGATGCCCATGGTGGTGGCGCAGAACACGCCGTTGGAGCCCCAGGGCACCATAGGTGCAAAGCAGATACCGCCGTCGGAGACGGTGCGGGACAGGACGGTGATGTCCAGCCCCTGCTTCTCGTACTCGCCCTCGAAGGCCTTTACAGGCACCAGTGCGGCGATATAGGGGTCGGAGCAGACGAAGCTGGTGATGATGCCGGTGATCATGGTGGTGACGATCAGACCGACACGGGTGCGGGTGAGGCGGGTGAGCTTGGCCACCAGCGTCAGCAGCAGCTTGGTGCGGTCAAAGAGACCGGCCAGCGACATGGAGGTGATGACGATGAGGATGATGTAGGTCATGCTGTTCATGCCGCCGCGGTTGAGGATGGTGTCGATGGCGGCCAGGCCGGTATCGGCGGAGTAGCCGTAGAACATGACGTGGAGCAGCTCAGCGAAGGTATCGCCCTGGAAGATCAGCGCCACGATGATACCGGCGAAGCAGCCGAACATCAGAGACGCCAGCGCCGGCACCTTCAGCACGATACTGAGTACCAGCACCACGAAGGGGATCCACAGCACGGGGCTGAAGTGGTAGTAGTCGGCCAGACCGTTGCGGATGGTGTCGATGCTGCCCTGATCGATGGCCATGCCGGAATAGCGCAGACCGATAACGGTGAAGATGACGAGGGTGACCAGCAGCGCCGGTACCGTCGTCCAGAGGACGTTCTTGGCGTGCTTGTACACGTTCTGCTTGGTGATACCGGAGTTAAACACCACGATATCGGACACGGGGGAACACTTGTCACCGAAGTAAGCACCGCAGACGATGGCGCCGGCGGTAACGGGAACGGGCAGTCCCATGCCCATGGAGATACCGATGAAGGCCACACCGATGGTGCCCACGGTGGTCCAGGAGGAACCGGTGACGCTGGAGAGGATCGCGCACATGATGACGATGAAGGGCAGGTACCAGGCGGGGTTCAGGAAACCCAGTCCCAGATAGATGATGTAGGGCACCGTGCCGCAGGCCATCCAGGATGCGATGAGCATACCGATGACCAGCAGGATGAGAATGCACTCCAGCGAATCCACCAGAGAGCGGATCATGGCCTGCACCAGCTCCTGGAACTTGATGTGCAGCACCAGTACGCCGTAGACCATCATGACGATGATGGCGCCTACCAGCGGTATCTGGGCGTCAAGGCCGTATCCCACGATACCGCCCATGATGACGCCGACACAAAGGATAAAGACGATGAGTGCGCCAATAAAGGACGCTTCGCGCTCCTGGCGAATGGGCTTTGTGATGGCTTGTTTGTTTTCGCTCATTATAAGTCCTCCTTTTCCGGAAATCTGCGTGGCGCCATTTTCCATTTACGCAACTGTTGATTTTGATGAAAACGACCGCCGCTTTCGATTTCTCTTGGTACAATATTACCATAGCCCCACCGTTCTTGTACAATTTGCTTTTTTTATACCGGCGATAAAACTTTTTTCGACAGTTACCCCAAAGCCCCCACCAGCGCAGCAGAGAGGGGCTTTCCGAATAGTGGAAAATAGCATATTCGCCTTTTGAAGAAAACGCAGGGCGCTTGACAAATAATTATTTTATATGTATAATCCAATTATGGGCAACATACAATTTGAGTGGGATCCCCACAAGAACGAGATCAACAAGAAGAAGCATGGCTTATCTTTCGAGACGGCAAAGGAGGTCTTTTACGACGAGTACGCCGTTCTGTTCGATGACCCCGACCACTCCATCGAGGAGGAGCGCTTTCTCATTCTCGGCATGACCCGAACAGAACAAATCTGCATTGTGAGCCATTGCTATCGTGACAGCGAAAGCCGTATCCGCATTATCTCCGCCAGAAAAGCGACGAAGAATGAGCAGGGCTTCTATTTTGAAAGACTTTGAGGTGATAGTATGAGAGACGAATACAACATCAGCCAGCTGCATCCGCGGGCGAATCCTTACGCCAGCCATTTGAAGAAGCAGATCACCATCAATATCGACTGTTCCACCATCGATTACTTCAAGGAGCAGTCCGCTGCCTCCGGCATTCCCTACCAGTCTCTAATCAACCTGTATCTGCGGGATTGCGTCTCCAACGGACGCAAGCTGCAAATGTCCTGGAATTGAACATGAAAAAAGAGACGGCGAAGCCGTCTCTTTTCATGTTGCTTTATGCGTTATTTGCCGCAGGCGCGGTGGAAGCGGGATTTTTCGTGGGGGGATAAGTGGGGGTTGCGCAGGACGGTTTGGAGGCAGCGGTGACCCAGCTCTGGATGGCCGAAGTCGCTGCACAGGTGGAGCAGCGTCAGCGAGAGGGTGCCCACATACGCGCTGCCAAAGGTCTGCTCCACGAACGTCTCATCCTCCAGCGCGGCGAGGAAGGCTTCCGCGGCGGCGGGCGAGGGCGATTCCAGCACGCTCCAGTCGTACAGCAGCTCCTCTCCCAAGCGGGAGTCGCTCCGCAGGCGGGGCGTGGCCGCATCCAGCAGTGTGCGCCACATCAGAATGCCCTTGTCCGCGTCCACCGCCATCAGATCGTCCAGCACACAGTGCCAGCTCACGTCGTCCAGATCGTCCCGGGAAAGCTCCTCGGGGTACTCGTCCGCCAAAATCAGGAGGCAAATGTCCTCGCTGTTGGAAAATTGACCCTTCGCCAGCCGCTTCCGTGCCTCGTCGGCGCTCATGCGGGAGGGCGGCGCGTTTTCCTCGCCCTCGTCGTCGCAGGGGACGGAAAAGGTCAGTTGGAAGGTAAGCGCTTTAGGGGCGGGGGTGGGAGCGGCAGAGCGGGACAGATTGCCGAAGTCGCCGCACCAGCCGCATTCCCAGCGGCTGCCGCGAATTTGCACCGGATCGCCGCAGGTGGGACAACGCATGGCGATTCCTCCTTTTTGGGTGGTTTGTGGTGAGAGGGGGTGTTGTAGGGGCGCGTTTTCCGTTCGTAGGGCGGGGTGACCTCACCCCGCCGCACGGTAGAGGAAAAGGGTGCGTTGAGGGGTGATTTGCGATAGAGAGACGCATTTCCTTCGTAGGGGCGGACGACTCTGTCCGCCCATTTGCCTCCCCTTTTTAAAGGGCACCCCAGTGCGCACACTGGGGCGTGCGGGAGCGAAGCGGAGCTGAGGTGTCATTTGCGAAGCAAATGACGGAAGGGATCATTGCACCGCACCGAGGGAATCCCCTCAGTCAGCGCTTCGCGCTGCCAGCTCCCCTTGCAAGCAAGGGGAGCCGTTTCGTTCTACTGTCGGTGCGTCCTTCTACCGCACGGCGGGGTGAGGTCACCCCGCCCTACGAAACGTTCGCCGCCACCGATTGCAGCATCCCCCTCCCCATTATACGAAACTCTCCCCCGCCTGTCCACAGATTTTTGCCAACAACGGCGGTT
>CAZTHY010000049.1:0-8044 GCA_964613205.1 uncultured Oscillospiraceae bacterium | reverse complement strand
GCCCCACATACCGCTTGGCGATGGACACCACCAGACGGAGGTTGGCCTCCGCCAGCTGCTGCTTGGCACGCTCACCGGTGGCCGCCCGCTTTTTCAGCGCCGCCATCTCCTCCTCCGGCAGCTCCTCGCCGCTCTGGGCGATCTGCTCCAACCGCTCCTTGGCTTCGCGGCCATCGGACATGACGGTGGCCAGCTCCACCTCCTGATCGGCGTTGAGCAGCGGCACCTTGCCGATCTCCTTGAGGTACATACGGACAGGGTCGTCGATGTTGAAGCTGTCCACCAGCGTGTTGGGATCCACCAGCTCCTCTTCCTCGATCTCCGCGATCTCCTCCAGCGCCGGTTCGCCGTCCTCGTTGGGGATGTCCACAAGGAAATCGTCGCTGCCTACTTCGATACGCAGCATTTCGAGGGAGTCGTAGATGGAGTCCATCTGCTCGTTTTCCAGATCGATCTCGTCCAGCACCTCCGACAGTTCGCCGGCATCCAGCTTGCCCTTCTT
Source organism: uncultured Oscillospiraceae bacterium (assembly GCA_964613205.1). Lineage (GTDB taxonomy): Bacteria > Bacillota > Clostridia > Oscillospirales > Oscillospiraceae > Vescimonas. The sequence goes on along the minus strand of CAZTHY010000049.1, from coordinate 7,542 downwards.
CTTGCCCTTGATGAACAGCTCTTTCAGCTTTTCGTGGCCGTTGATGAGGGCGGCGGCGGGGAGAGACGCCAGCGTCTTTTCATCCAGTGCGCCCTTGACCGGCTTGTCCGCCTTTTTGGCGGGGGCGGGCTCGGCCAACAGCTCGTCCGCCATCTGCTCCAACTGCTCCGCGGTGTACTTTTCTTCACTCATGTTCGCTTTCCTCCGTAACCTTTTTTGTCTTTATACGTCTCCTGTGCCGCCGCCAGCGGGTCGAAGCCCCCTGTGCGTTTGGCGTAGCTCTCTTTGATGATGCGTATGTAATCCGCCAGCGCCTGTGGTGCATTGGCGGCGGACTCCGGCTTCTGCCGCAGCGCTGTCAGGTGGCTCATCTCCTCCTGCGTCAGCACCGCCGTCAGACCGGCCATGGCGCCTGCGCTGCCCCGCCGTTTCCACAGCTCGCTGTAAATCCGCCCCAGCAGCGGCGAGGAAAATTCCTCCTCCCGCAGCGGCGGTTCCGCGGGAAACAGACTGTCGTCCCGCAGCAGCAGCCGCAGCACCCCTTCCTCCGCCATGGCACTGCGGGGGTCGGTGTAGCGCAGCTTCCAGCTCTCCGGCTGGAGGGTGGACATGGGGTTCATGTCCCGCCGCCGCTCACGGCTTTTCTCCTTGGCGATACGGCGTTTGAACGACCGCTGCACCTCCTGCCGCATGGCCTCCGGCGTAAGACCGGCCATTTCGGCGGCACGGGTGGTGTAGACCTCCCGCTCCACGGGGTTTTCGATCTTGCTCAGCGCTTCGCTGATCTCCTTGGCAAAGCCGATGCGCCCCTGATCGTCCTTCAGGTCGTATTTCCCCGCCGTCTGGGCGAGGGTGAACTCCACGCCGTTTTCGCTGCCGGACAGCAGCGCTTCAAAGGCGTCTCTGCCCTGATTTTTGATGAAATCGTCGGCGTCCTGCTTGACGTAGCCCTGCTCCGTCAATCGCTGGGGCAATCGCAGCACCCGCACGGTGAACTCGGAGTTCCGCAGCAGCTCCAGCGCCCGATCGGTGGCCAACTGCCCCGCCTTGTCGTTGTCGTAGCACAGCACCAGTTCCTTGGTGAAGCGGCTTAAAAGCCGTATCTGCTCCGTGGTCAGCGCCGTGCCCATGGAGGCCACCGCGTTGTCAAACCCCGCCTGATGGAGCGTCACCACGTCCAGATTGCCCTCGCATAATATCATGTTGGGGCGCTTCGTCTTTTTGGCCAGATTGAGGCCATACAGCACACGGCGCTTGCTGTACGCCACCGTCTCGGTGGTGTTCATGTACTTGGGCTCGCTGTTGTCGATGACGCGGCTGCCGAAGCCCACCACGCTGCCCCGCTCGTCGATGACGGGCAGCATGAGCCGGTTGCGGAACTTGTCGTACAGTCCGCCGTTCTTGTTCCGCACCACCAGTCCCGCCGCCAGCAGTTCTTCCTTTGTAAAGCCCCTGGCGGTCATAGCTTTCAGCAGCGCGTCCCACTGGTCGAGGGACGCGCCCATGCCGAAGCGCACCGCCACGCTTTTGTGTATCTGCCGCCGGTCAAGATACGCCTGCACCGCCTGACCCTCCGGCGTGTGGAGCTGGTCATAGTACCACCGCGCCGCCGTCTTGTTCAATTCCAGCACCCGCTGGCGCAGCCGGTCGGCGCTGTTGTGGCCGTCGGATTCGGGGATGGGCATATTCGCCCGCTTGGCCAGAAACCGCACGGCATCGGGAAAGGTCAGGCCCTCGATCTCCATGATGAAGTTGATGACGCTGCCGCCCTTTTTACAGCCGAAGCAGTGGTAGATCTGCTTGTCCGGCGCTACGGAAAATGACGGCGTTTTCTCGTTGTGGAAGGGGCACAGGCCGAAGTAATTGCTGCCCTTCTTCGTCAGCGCCACATAGGAGGACACCACTTCCGTAATGTCATTGCGGGCGACGATCTCGTCCAAAAAGCTGTCACTGAACGTCAAACCTGTTCCTCCCTTCTTTTTCGTCTACTTAGTTATACCAAAAAAAATCGCGAAATCCTCTTTTTCGCTGAAAATTTTTTTCCGCAAAAAAGAACGCCCCTCGGGCGCTCTTTTTCGTTACATCTCGTCCTGCGGGTACAGCATCACGTCCACGTCGAAGATCTCGCCGTCCCGCTCCACCGTAAGGCGCATGGTCTCGCCTACGATGTGCCCCTGCCGGACGGCCAGCAGATCGTCGCTGGTGGCCAGCAGCTCACCGTCGGCAGCCACCAGACGGTCGCCCGCCTGCAAGCCCGCCTCCGCTGCGCCGAAGTCCTCCGTGGCCGACTGGATGAATAGCTGCCATGTGCCGTCGGTCTGCTCCTCGGAGTAAACGTACAAGCCCAGCGTGGGGAAGCCGTGGAATGCACCGGTGGCCACGATGTCGTTGATGACGGATACCGCCCGCGTCATAGGCACCGCAAAGCCCAGCCCCTCCACCGTGGCGGTGGCGGCGGCACCGCCGCTCATTTTCAGCGTGTTGATGCCGATGATCTGGCCGCAGTCGTTGATGAGGGGGCCGCCGGAGTTGCCGTTATTCAGGGCGGCGGTGGTCTGGAGCAGCGTCATGACGCGCCCCTCCATGGTCACCTGCCGGTTGATGGCGGAGATAATGCCGTCGGTCAGCGTGCCCCGCAGCTCGATGCCCAGCGGGTTGCCGATAGCGTACACCGTGTCGCCCACCAGGCACCAGTCGCTGTCCGCCAGCGTAGCGGGGGTAAGCCCCTCCGCGTCCACCGCCTTCAAAACGGCAATGTCCTGCCCGCTGTCAAAGCCCACCAGCTCCGCTTCGTACGTCATGCCGGTGTCCAGCGCGATCCACGCCGTCTCGCCGCCGGCGATGACGTGGGCGTTGGTGACGAAATAGCCGTCCTCCGTCAGCAGAATACCGGTGCCGATGCTGGCCTTGCCGCCCTTTTCCGCCACCACCAGCACCACGGAGGGATTGACGGCGGCATAGATATCCGGTGCCGCCAGCGGCTCCTCGCCCCACACGTTGATGCAGCTAAAGCGCAGTGCGGGGTCGGTGTCGGTGCGGGGAATGGTGGGTACGTCGCTGCCGGAGATGTCCACGATGCTGCTGGCATCGTGGTTGTCGTCGGCGCCGTAGCCGGTGTCCTTGTCGCTCAGCGCCGTGATAACGGCGGCGGCCACCGCCACCACCAGCACCACGCCTAAGATGATAAGAAAGACGATGAGATTGCGGCGGCGCTTTTTCACCGGCGGGGCGGGAGGTGCAGCGGGACTATGGGGAAGCTGACAGGGCTGCACATAGCAGTCCTTCACCTCCACAGGCTCCCGCGGGACGTAGCAACCCACTACCTCCTTCGGCTCTGCGCCGGTATGCTCAAATTCGTTTGCCATACTGTTCCTCTCGTAAACGTCAGTGCGCCATCTGCATGGTGAACGTGAAGGCGGTGACGCCGTTTTCGCTGGTAACGGTGATCTTTTCGTGGTGCTGGGCTAAGATCGTCTTGACGATGTACAGTCCCAGCCCGTAGCCGTCCTTGTCCTCGCTGCGGGACTTGTCCGACTTGTGGAACCGCTCAAAGAGCAGCGGTATCTCGGCAGCGGGGATGGTGTTCCCTGCGTTGCGGACGGTGACGTAGGCTTTCTCCGCGTTCACCGTCAGCCCCAAATACAGCTTGGATTCCGGCGCGGCGAACTTGGCGGCGTTTTCCAGCAGGTTGTAGATGACCTGGGTGATCAAATCGCGGTCGCCCTGCACCATGACGGAGTCCTCCGGTATCACCGCCTCCACGTCCAGTCCACGGCTCATGATCTTCTGCTCCATGGACAAAAGGGCGATACGGGCGGATTCGCACAGGTCGAACTCCTCCTTTTTCATCTCCTGACTCTGAATCTGGGACACGTCCAGCATCCGCCGCACCAGTCGGCTGAGACGGCGGCTCTCGTCGGAGATGATCTGCAAATACCGGCGCTCCTTCTCCGGTGGGATGGTGCCGTCCAGGATGCCGTCGGTGTAGCCGGCGATGGTGGTCATGGGGGTTTTCAGCTCATGGGAGACGTTGGCGATGAAATCGCGGCGCTGCCGCTCCGTCTCCTGCAAGGAGTCGGCCATGGCGTTGAACGCCGCCGCCAGCTCGCCCACCTCGCCGCCGCTGTCCGTCTCCTTCATACGCACGTCGAAGTTGCCGCTGGCGTAGGCGCGTGTGGCCTGCACCATCTCGGTGATAGGCCGTATCTGCCGCATGGAGGTGAGGAAGCTGGCCACGAAGGAGATCAGCAGAATGATGGTGGCCGCCATGAAGAAAATGCCGATAAACGAGCGCCACATCTCCATCAGCTCCGAGTTGTCCATAACGGCCAGCACGAAGCCCATGGCAACGTCGTCCCCGCCGTACATGGGGACGCCTACCACCACCTGCTTCTTCTCGTAAACGCCTACGGTGCTGCGCCCTTCATACATCTCGTCGCCGGTGAGGACGGCGGTGGTGATGTCGGCGGGGACGATGATGGTCTTGCCCGCCAGTGCGCCGTCGGTAGTCAGCAGCACATGGCCGGAGGTGTTGCAGATGAGGAAGTCCACCTCCGTCATGCGGGAGGCCACCTCTGCCAGCGTCCGCAGCGCGTCCTCCTGACTGCGCTCCTCATCGTCACCGGCGGTAATATAATCGGCGGAGAGCTGCGCCACCAGTGCAGCGCGGCTGCGCATCTCCTCCCGCTTTTCCGACACGGTATAGCTGTAACTGAGGCCGTAAAACGACACGCCCAGCAGCGCCATCGTCAGCATGACGATGCTGGCGATGAGTACAAACTGCCGCCACCACAGACTGTCGGTGGTGCGGCGGAATTTTTCCCGCAGATCTCTCATTTGACCTCGAACTTATAGCCCACGCCCCACACGGTTTTCAGCGTCCACTGGTCGGAGACGTTCTCCACCTTCTCCCGCAGACGCTTGATGTGGACGTCCACGGTGCGGCTGTCGCCAAAATAGTCGAAGCCCCACACCTCGTCCAGCAGCTGGTTGCGGGTGTACACCCGATTGGGCGTGGCCGCCAGATGGTACAGCAGCTCCAGCTCTTTCGGCGGCGTGTCCACCTTTTTGCCGTCCACCAACAGCTCATAGCTGTCCAGATTGATCTCCAGCTTGTCGAAGGTCAGCTTCTTGCGGGTGTCGTCGGGGATCTCGCTGCGGCGGAGAACGGCGTTGATCCGCGCCATCAGCTCTTTCATCTCGAAGGGCTTCACCAGATAGTCGTCAGCGCCCATCTCCAGACCGGTGATGCGGTCGCCTACGTCGCTTTTGGCGGTGAGCATGATGATAGGCGTCTTGCCCTTTTCACGGATGTGGGCGCAGACCGCCCAGCCGTCCATCACAGGCAGCATGATGTCCAGCAGCACCATGTCCGGTGCCTGCCGGTCGTATTCCTCCACGGCCTTGCCGCCGTCGTAGGCGCTGCGCACCTCGAAGCCCTCTTTTTCCAGATACATCCGGATCAGGTCGGATATGTTGCGGTCGTCCTCGACCACCAGTATATTGCGTGCCATGGGCTTTTCCTCCCGATTTTATATATTTCTCTGAACGTACAGTATACACCCCTTCGGGGGCGGTTTTCCTAAACAAACTGTAAAATATCGGTTTTCCAGAGCTATTATACCACTATTTTGCCCCTTTGTCACCTGTTTCCATCGTCCCTATGGTAATGCCCGGGTAGTACCACGCCAGTATCTCCCGCCATGTGCTGCCCTCCTGCGCCATTTTGTCGGCACCGTACTGGCTCATGCCCACGCCGTGGCCGTAGCCGGTGACGCGGAACGTCAGCCCCTCGCCGTCCCCCTCCACCGTAAAGGCCGCCGACCGGAGGGCAAACACCCGCCGCACCTCGGTGCCGCTCAGCGTCACGCCGCCGATGGTCAGCTTCGCCACGCGGCCGGAGTCGTTTTCCTCCCGCGTGCCGATCCAGTCAGAGGGCGCACCGGACAAGTCCATGTTGGGATAATCGGCCAGCAGCAGCCCTTTCGCCTCGTCTGCCGTGAAGCGGACGGTGCTGTAATAGTTGGGCACGGTGGCCTCCGTCTCCGGTGAAGTGACGCTCCTGAGATAGGGCAGGTCGCCGCTCCACACGTCCCCGGATGACGCCGTCCTGCCCGATGACGAGGAGTGGAACACCGCCAGGATCGGCTCCCCGCCGTACAGCGCCACCTGACCGTCCGTTTCCGCCACCGCCTGTTCAATGCGCTGCTCCCACGGCGCATAGTCGCCGCCCCATTTCTCCTGCGCCGCCGCTTGGGAGAGATACGCCGAACAGCAGGTGTGGTCGGTGCAGACATCCGCGTCGGGGTGGTTTTCCTTCCGCCCCGCCGCCAACTGGTAGTACACATAGGTGCGCTCCGCCGCCGCCTGTGCTTTCAGCGCTTCCAGCGCAAAGGCGGCGGGCATTTCGCCCCGCACCACGCCGCGGAGGTAGTCGCTCAGCGCCATGTCCGTCACCGTGTCGCCGTCCTTCACCGCCAGCGTCACCGCTGCATCCAGCAAGGGCTGGGTGTCCGGCTCCGTCTCCGTTTTCTGCGGCTTGTCGGCGGCCAGATACGCCCCGCCGAAAAGCAGCACCGCCAGTGTCAGCGATGCCATTACATCCCGTTTCATACGTCCACTTCCTTTCACGCCAGCTTATGCACCGCTTGTCCCAAAGATGACGCATAGCGCCGCCGTCTGCGGGGCATACTGGCAGAAACGCAAGGAGGGCGATGGCGTGACGGAGACGTTTCAGGCGCGGACAGCCGCATTGGACACGCTGCTGGGGGTAGGGCGGTGCTTCGACATGACCGCCCGCTCCCTGCTCATCGGCGGCCGTTCGGCGCGGCTGTGGGTGGTAAACGGCTATGTGCAGGAGGACGTGTTGGAGCGGGTCATCGCGCTGTGGCTGTCGCTGCCCACGTTGGAGGGGGTATCCGGATTGGCGGAGTTCTGCGCGCGGTACGTCTCCGCCTGTGACGCGGAGACGGTCAGCGACCGGAACGAGGCGGTCATGGCGGTGCTGGGCGGCAAGACGCTGCTGGTCATCGACGGCTGGGCAGGCGGTGCGCTGCTGGACGTGAAGCGCTACCCCACCCGCTCGGTGCAGGAGCCGGACACCAGCCGTGTGCTGCGGGGCAGCCACGACGGTTTCGTGGAGAACCTCATGCAAAACGCCGCCCTGCTGCGGCGGCGTGTGCGGGACACCCATCTGTGTCTGGAGCGGGTGAAATTAAAGGAGCGCTCCGGCACCGACGTGGCGCTGTGCTACATGGCGGGCGAGGCGGACGAGGACTTGCTGGCGGAGCTGCGGCAGAAGCTCTCCGCCATCGACGTGGGCAGCATCGCCATGAGTCAGGAGTCGGTGGCGGAAGCGCTGTCGCCCCGCCAGTGGTGGAATCCCTTTCCGAAGGTGCGGTACACGGAACGTCCCGACGTGGCCACCGCCTGCATCATGGAGGGGGACGTGGTGGTGCTGGTGGACAACTCGCCGTCGGCGCTGCTGCTGCCCACCACGCTGCTTCGGTTCAACGAGGAGATCAACGACTACTACTTCCCGCC
>CAZTHY010000048.1:0-8175 GCA_964613205.1 uncultured Oscillospiraceae bacterium | reverse complement strand
TGAACTTCGGTGAGGACATCACCGCTATCGTGGGGCCCAACGGGTCCGGTAAATCCAACATCTCCGACGCCATCCGCTGGGTCATGGGCGAGCAGAACAGCCGCCAGCTTCGCGGCGCCAAGATGGAGGACGTCATCTTCGGCGGCACGGAGAAGCGCAATCAGATGGGCTTTGCCCAGGTGACGCTGGTCATCGACAACACGGAGCACATCTTCCCCACGCGGGAGGAGGCCGAGGTGGCGGTGACGCGGCGGTACTACCGCAGCGGCGAGTCGGAGTACTACATCAACAAGCAGTCGGTGCGTCTGAAGGACGTGAACGAGCTGTTCATGGACACCGGCATGGGTCGCGAGGGCTATTCCATCATCGGTCAGGGCAAGATCGACGAGATCCTGTCCGTCAAGAGCGGCGAGAGGCGTGAGATCTTCGAGGAAGCCGCCGGTATCAGCAAGTTCCGCCACCGGAAAGAGGAGGCGGAGCGGAAGTTGGAGCGCACGGAGGAAAATCTGGTGCGTATCAACGACAAGATCGCCGAGCTGGAATTGCAGGTGGAGCCGCTGCGGCAGCAGGCAGAGACGGCGAAGAAGTATCTGGTACTGCGGGACGAGCTGCGTGTGCTGGAAATCTCCGTGTGGCTGGAACAACTGCAAACACTGCGGACGGCGCGGCTGAAGCTGGAGAGCGACGCGGCGCTGGCAAAAGAGGAATGTGACCGCGCCCAGCGGGAGCTGGACGAGGCCTACGCCAAGGGCGAGGAATACGCCGAACAGGTGCGGCAGAACGACGTACAGGCGGACAACCTGCGGATGCGGCTGACGGCTGCCGAGAGTGATGCCGGCGAGGAAAGCGCCGCCATTGCGGTGCTGGAAACGACGATCCAGCACAACGAGGAGTCCCTCCGCCGTTTGGAGCAGGAATTGACCGACGCGGACAGCCGCCGCGACAGCTTGCAGATTCAGATTGACGGCCAGCTTGACCGTATCGGGGACATCGACCGGCAGACCGGCGAGATCGCCGCGGAGCTGGAAGCGCTGCTGGCGCAGGTGCAATCACTGGCGGACAGCGCCCGTGGTGCGGCGGAGGACGCAGAGGGTCTCCGCGCCCGTGAGGTGATGGCCACCGCCGAGGCTGCCGACGGAAAAGCGAAGCTGTCCGCGCTGGAAGCGGGGCTGACGGAGGTCGCCCAGCGGCGGCAGAACGTGAAGGACGATCTGGCGGCGGCGCAGGAAAAGCGGGACACCGCCGCGAAAGAGCGCCGCGAGAATCGCCGTGCGCTGGACGAGGCCAAAGAGGAAGCACAGGCCACCCAAAACATCATTCAGGGTCACACCCTGCGGATGGAGGGGCGGCGTGAAAAGGCGGAAAGCGCCGCGCAGGAGAAGTTGCAGCTCACCATGGACGTGCGGAAGCTGGATGACCGCATCCGGCTGCTGACGGAGATGGAGAAGGAGTACGAGGGCTTTTCCAAGGCGGTGAAAACCGTCATGCAGGCGTCGGAGAAGAACACTCTCCGCGGCATCCACGGCCCTGTGGCAGGGCTGATGACCACCCAAAAGGAGTACGCCGTGGCGCTGGAAATCGCGCTGGGCGGCGCGCTGCAAAACATCGTGGTGGACAGGGAGGAGGACGCCAAGGCGGCCATCCGCTTCTTGCAGCAGCGGGACGGTGGCCGTGCCACGTTCCTGCCCCTCACCGCCATCAAGGGCGACGTGCTGCGGGAGAACGTCAGCGGCGAGTACGGCTTCGTGGGTATTGCCAGCGAGCTGATCCGCTACGACAGCAAGTACGATCAGATCTTCAAGAACCTGCTGGGACGCACCGTGGTGGCGGAGGATCTGGACAGCGGCATCGCCATGGCGCGGAAGTTCCGCAACGGCTTCCGCATCGTGACGCTGGACGGTCAGGTCATCAACCGCGGCGGCTCCATGACCGGTGGCTCCGTGAACCGTTCCTCCGGCGTGCTGAGCCGTGCCAACGAGCTGGAACGATTGAACGCGCAGCAGGCCGCCATGCACGAAAAGCTGAATGCCGCTGCCCAGCGGGCGGAGGAATTGCAGCGTGAGGTGCAGAAGGCGGAGTACGAATTGCAGGTAGCCCGCGACCAGCAGCGCAAGGCGGAGGACGATGTGCTGACGCTGCAAGGCCGTCAGGATCATTACGATGTGCTGGTGGAGACGCTGGAACTGAGCATCGAGACGATGGAGCAGGAGCTGTCCACGCTGGACAGCCGCGAAAGTGACGACCGCCGCCGGATGGAGGACATCCGCAGCGCCATCGAGGATGCAGAGCGCCGCGCCGGTGAGCTGAACCGGCAGGCACAGGATGCTCTTGCGGGGCAGACCGACCTCCATCAAAAGAGCGACACGCTGGCAGGGCAGATCAGCGAAAAGCGGACATCCCAGGCCGCCTTGCAGGCGGAGAAGGACACCGCGCTGCAGAGCGTCGAGAGCCTTCGCCGCGTACAGGCGGATATGGTGTCCGACCGGCAGGAGCGGGACAGACGCGCCCAGGAATACCGCGACAGCACCGCCAACGCACAGGCGCAGGCGGAGGAACGGCGGGGCGTTCTGGCACATCTGAACCAGCGCTGCGACGGCTTCCGCCAGCAGTTGGAGAATCTGGCACAGGCGAAGCTGGACTTGGAGCAGCAGCGTGAGCAGCAGAACCGCGACAGCCGCCAGTGCAACGATACCCTTTTGCAGGTGACGCAGGCGTACAGCCGTCTCCAGCAGAAACTGGAGGGCAGCACCATGGAGGAAAACCAGCTTTTGGACAAGCTGTGGGAGCGGTATGAGCTGAGCCACAGCGACGCGCTGGAACAGCGCATCGAGCTGGAAAGCGTGGCCAAGGCCACCCGCCGCATTGCGGAGCTGAATCGGGAGATCAAGTCGCTGGGCACGCCCAACATCGGCGCTATCGACGAGTTCGAGCGGGTCAACACCCGCTACACCTACCTGTCCGACCAGCGCAGCGACGTGGAACAGGCCAAGGACGAGCTGGTGGGCATCATCGAGCAGATCACCGGCCAGATGACGGAGATCTTCGCCCAGCAGTTCCAACTGCTGAACGAGAGCTTTCAGGAGACGTTTTTGGAGCTGTTCGGCGGCGGCAAGGCGCGGCTGGAACTGGAGGACGAAAACGACATCCTCAACTGCGGCATCGAGATCAAGGTACAGCCCCCTGGCAAGCAGCTCAAGACCATCACGCTGCTGTCCGGCGGCGAGAAGGCGTTCGTGGCCATCGCGCTGTATTTCTCCATTCTGAAAGTACATCCCACGCCGTTCTGCGTCATGGACGAGATCGAAGCGGCGCTGGACGAGGCCAACGTGGTGCGCTACGCCCGCTATATGCGCCGCATCGCCGGTAAGACACAGTTTATCGTCATCACCCATCGGCGCGGTACCATGGAGGAGGCCGATGTGCTGTACGGCGTGACCATGCAGGAAAAGGGCGTCAGCCGCATTCTCACCATCAATCTCAACGACATGGCCAAAGAGCTGCGTATCAAATAAGGAGGTATGACCTATGGGTGTTTTTTCCATGTTGCGGGAGGCGTTCCGCGTCTCCGTCAGCTTTGACAATTTGGACGACGAGTTTTACGACGGGTTGGAGGAAGCCCTCATTCTGGCGGACATCGGCGCAGAGGCGGCGGTGGACACGGTGGAGCAGCTTCGCAAGCGGGTGAAGGAACGGCTCATCACCCGTGCCGACGACGTGAAACAGGCGCTGCGGGACATCCTGCGGCAGAAGCTGGAAGTGGGCGACAGCGCGTTGACGCTGGAGGGCAGCCCCGCCGTGGTGCTGGTCATCGGTGTCAACGGCGTAGGCAAGACCACCTCCATCGGAAAGCTGGCCGCCCGACTGAAGGGCGAGGGCAAGAAAGTCCTGCTGTGCGCCGGTGATACGTTCCGCGCCGCTGCCGCCGATCAGCTGGAGATCTGGGCCAACCGCGCCGGTGTGGACATCGTCCGTCAGCACGAGGGCGCCGACCCGGGTGCGGTGCTGTTCGACGCATTGCAGGCCGCCAAGGCGCGGAAGTGCGACGTGGTGCTGTGCGACACGGCGGGACGACTCCACAACAAGCAGAATCTGATGAACGAGCTGGCCAAGCTGCGGAAGATCATCGACCGTGAATGCCCCGATTCCTCCTGCGAGACGCTGCTGGTGCTGGATGCCACCACGGGGCAGAACGGCCTCATTCAGGCGCGGCAGTTCAAGGAGACCGCCGGCCTTACCGGTATCATCCTGACGAAGCTGGACGGCACCGCCAAGGGCGGTATTGTGGTGGCCATTGCGCAGGAGTTGAACGTACCGGTGAAATTCGTGGGGCTGGGCGAGGGCATTGACGACATGAAGCCCTTTGACGGGGCGGAATTTACCCAGGAACTGGTGTAAAGGAGGTTGCCATGACAGAGCGCGTAGATGGGCGGAAATTTGACGAATTGCGCCCCGTGGAGCTGGTGCCCCACTTTACCAAGTTCGCCGAGGGCAGCGTCCTCATCCGCTGCGGCGACACGGTGGTGCTGTGCAACGCCTCGGTGGAGGAAAAGAAGCCGCCCCATGTGGCGGAGGGTCACGGCTGGGTGACGGCGGAGTACTCCATGCTGCCCCGCGCCAACCGTGAGCGGAGCCGCCGCGACGTGGACAAGCTGAAGCTGTCCGGCCGCAGCGCCGAAATCCAGCGGCTCATCGGCCGCAGTCTCCGTTCGGCGGTGGATATGTCCCTGTTGGGCGAGCGCACCATCACGGTGGACTGCGACGTATTGCAGGGCGACGGCGGCACGAGAACGGCCAGCGTTACCGGCGGCTTTGTGGCGCTGGCACTGGCGTGCAAAAAGCTGGTAGACGACGGCGTGCTGGAAAAAATGCCCCTCGTCCACTACGTCTCCGGCGTCTCCGCCGGTATCGTGGACGATACGCCGGTTCTCGACCTGCCTTACAGCGAGGACAGCCGTGCCCAGGTGGATCTGAACTGCATGATGAACGAGCGGGGCGAGATCATCGAATTGCAGGGCACCGGCGAGGGCAGAGCCTTCACCATCGAGGAGCAGCAATCGCTGGTGGCGCTGTGCGCCAAGGGCAACCGGCTGTTGCAGGAAAAACAACGTGAGATCGTAGGAGAGTGGCTATGAAATTTGTATTGGCCTCCCATAATAAAGGCAAGCTGGCGGAGATGCAGGCGGTGCTGGCGGAGCTGGGTATTGAAGTGGTGATGCCCGCCGATCTGGGTATCCACGTGGACGTGGAGGAGACCGGCGAGACGTTTGCCGATAATGCGGCGCTGAAAGCCCGTGCCATCCGCGACGCAGCGGGGCTGCCCGCCATTGCCGACGATTCCGGCCTGTGCGTGGACTGGCTGGGCGGCGCCCCGGGCGTCTATTCCGCCCGTTACGGCGGTCTGGACGACGACGCGGCGCGGTATCGGCTGCTGCTGCAAAACCTGCGGGGCGCTACCAACCGTGCCGCCCACTTCCACACCTCCATCGTCTGCGCCTTCCCCAACGGGGACGAGCTGACGGCGGAAGGGGACTGCCACGGCACCATCGCCTTCGCCCCTATGGGCGACGGCGGCTTCGGGTACGATCCGGTGTTCTTCGTGCCCCAGCTTCGCAAGACCTTCGCCCAGCTGACGGCGGAGGAAAAGAACGCCATTTCCCACCGCGGCAACGCTCTGCGGACGTTTGCCGGTGAACTGAAAGAGTATTTGGAGAAGAACGGCTATGGAACTGACAAGTAAACAGCGCGCACAGCTGCGCGGTCTCGCCAACGATGCGGACACCATCATCCATGTGGGTAAGGACGGCATCGGCGACAATCTCATCAAGCAGGTCAACGACGCGCTGGAAGCGCGGGAGCTCATCAAGGGTCGTGTGCTGGAAAACTCGTTGCTCACCGCCCGTGAAGCGGCGGAGGAGCTGGCGGTAGCCGCCCGCTGCGAGGTGGTGCAGGTCATCGGCAGCAAGTTCGTCCTCTACCGTATGCAGCACGACAAGAGCAAGCGGAAGATCGAACTGGTCAAGGCGAAGAAGAACGTATGAACATCGGTATCTACGGCGGGACGTTCGACCCGCCCCACTGGGGACATATCACCGCCGGACGGGCGGCCATGACGCAGTTGAAGCTGGACAAGCTGCTGCTGATCCCCGACCGCGTACCGCCTCACAAAACGCTGCCCCGCGGCGCTGCCACGGCGCAGCAGCGGCTGGATATGGTGACGCTGGCCACGGCGGAGCTGGGCCGTTCGGCGGAGAGCAGCGACATGGAGCTGCGCCGTCAGGGACTGAGCTACACGGCGGACACGCTGGCGCTGCTTCATGAGCAGTATCCCGACGATACGCTGTGGCTGCTGATGGGTTCGGATATGTTTTTGAGCCTACACACCTGGCACAAGCCGGAGCAGGTGATGGCGCTGGCGCACATTGCGCCCTTCAGCCGCCAGACCACCGACGAGACGGCGGCCTTTGCGGCGCAGAAGGCCAGATTGGAGCGGGATTACGGCGCACAGATCACCGTGGTCACCAACCCCGACGTGCGGCAGATTTCCTCCACCGAGGTGCGTAAAGCGCTGGGTGAGGGAGCCGGGGAGGAGTGGGTCTCTCCCGCCGTCTACGGCTACATCTGCCGCCAGCATCTCTACGGCACCGAGGTGGACTTGAAGGCGCTGTCCCCCGACGAGCTGCGTCCGGTGGCCATGAGCTACCTCAAGCCCAAGCGGATGCCCCATGTGCGGGGCACGGAGGAGGAGGCGGTGCGCCTTGTCCGCCGGTACGGCGGCGATGAGCGGCAGGCGCGTGTCGCCGCGCTGCTCCACGACTGCACCAAGAAACTGGATATGGCGGAACAACTGGCGCTCTGCCAGCAGTACGGTATCGAACTGGACGAGCTGGAGCAAAAGGCGCTGAAGCTGCTTCACAGCAAGACCGGCGCGGCCATCGCCAAGGACGTGTTCGGCGTGGAGGAGGCGGTGTACGACGCCATTTTGTACCACACCACCGGCAAGCCCGACATGACGCTGCTGGAAAAGATCATCTATCTGGCCGACTACATCGAGCCTACCCGCGACTTCCCCGAGGTGGAGGAGCTGCGGCGGGTGGTCTATGAGGACATCGACAAAGGACTGCTGCTGGGTCTGACCATGACCATACGGGAGATGGAGGAAATGGGCAATCCCGTCCACCATCAGACGCGGGACGCCCAGCGATATTTAATAGAACAGGGAGTGAAACTGACATGAAAACACCGAAGGAAATGGCGCTGCTGGCGGCGCGGGCACTGTCCGACAAGAAGGGGCGGGAGATCCGCGTGCTGGAGATCGGCGCACTGACGACGCTGGCGGATTATTTCGTGCTGGCCACCGGTTCCAGCAACACCCAGATCAACGCGCTGGTGGACAGCGTGGAGAAGGTGATGGCGGAGGAGGCCGGCGAACAGCCGCTGCACCGCGAGGGCTATCGCGGCGGCACTTGGGTGCTGCTGGACTATGGCTGCATCGCCGTCCATGTGTTCAACGCCGAAGCCCGTGAGTTCTACGGCTTGGAGCGTCTGTGGCAGGACGGCACGCCGGTGGACATCAGCAATGTCATCACAGACCACGACTGAGAAAAGCCCCGTTTTGTGAAAAATGTGGGTTGACAACGGCGAAAAAAGCGATACAATAGAACTTGATATTGCCACAAGCGATGAAGGAAAAAAGACGAGGCAATGCCCGCCTCAAGAGAGCCGACGGCTGGTGTGAGTCGGTGGGGGCGCTTCGTTGTACTGGCTCCTGAGCTTTCCGTCTGAACAGGGCGGAACGGATGCGCCCCGTTACAGGCGGGTCTCCTATAAGGGGAGATGCAGAGCGTCGTCGGGCGACCGGCGGCGGCAGCAGGGTGGTAACACGTTCATTCGTCCCTGACCGTGAAAGCGGTCAGGGGCTTTTTGTTGTATAGAAGAATTTCAGATAGAAGGAGTATAAGCATGAATTACGATTTTGCGGCCATTGAGAAGAAATGGCAGGAAAACTGGGAAAAGACCAAGCCCTACCGCGCCGTTACCGGCGACAAGACGCGCAAAAAGTTCTACGGCCTTATCGAGTTCCCCTATCCCTCCGCACAGGGTCTCCACGTCGGCCATCCCCGCCCCTTTACCGCCATCGACATCGTCACCCGCAAAAAGCGGATGGAGGGCTACAAC
>CAZTHY010000047.1:0-8188 GCA_964613205.1 uncultured Oscillospiraceae bacterium | reverse complement strand
TAGGATAAGGCTCGGAACAACGACAAAACAGGCATAACGCCATATACTACCGGAAATATTTTGTTATCGGAATTATTTTATTATATGGTGTTTGTTTTGTCAAGGCGGAGTCAAAAGGGCACGATGGCCGGAAAACAGCGAAGAGCGGCGCGTTGCGGCACCGCTCTTCTGTGTAAAAGGAGGAAGGACACGCGCTGACGGCGTGTGGGTTAGTGTTGGGAAGCGTCCCGTCCCTCGTAGAGGGGATGGAACACGTCGGGGACGTTTTTGAACGTCTGAGGGATGATGGGGCTGAAGCTCATAGCACGGCTGGTGTGCAGCTTCAGACCGACAAGGCTTTCCGCCACCTTTACGGCAGAGGCCACGGGGTCTACCACAGGAACGCCCAGCTTGGCCTGCAGCCGTTCTGCAAGACCGGCCAGACCGCAGCAGCCCAGCACGATGACTTCCGCACCGTCCTCACGGAGAGCGGCCTGCGACTGGCGTAGCAGGTGCTCCTCCAGCTCTGCGTCGCTGAGCTGTTCCAGCGCTTCTACTTCCAGCCCGATGGGGCGGACGCCAGCGCAGCTGGATTCCAGCCCCACTGCCCGCAGGTCTTTCTCCAGGATCGGTTTCCAGCGGGGAGAGGAGGTGACGATGCTGAACTGGTGCCCCAGCTGCTTGGCCAGCACCAGCGGCGGCTCGAAAATGCCCACCACCGGCTTGTCCGTCAACTGTCGGGCGGCGGCGATGGAGAAATGGTTGCTGAAGCAGGCGATGATAAAGGCGTCGTAGTTGGCCTTCTCCCGCTGGATGACTTCCAGCACGCCCATGGAGGAAATGACCTCGTCAAAGTAGCCCTCCAGCGTTTGGGGGCCGCAGGGGGAGCAGACCGCGTCCACCTGTGTGTCCGGCGAGGCCCAGTCTCCGGCAGCCTTCCGCGCCACGGCGGTAAAGCCCTCGGAGGTATTGGGGTTGATGAGGAGGATCTTCACAGGAAAACTCCTTTCTCGCGTCAGTTTTCTTTGATGTAGTTGGTGCCCAGCTTGGCGGGCATACTCAGTTTCTTGCGGCAGACGGTAAGGGCGATAATGAGGATATAGGGCAGGGCGTTGAAGAACTCCGTGGGCAGGAAGCCGATCTGCGCCGTTTTGGCGTAGATGCCCAGTGCGTCACAGATGCCGAACGCGATACCGTAAATCAAACTGCCCACCGGCTTCCAGTTGCCCAGATAGCAGATGCCGAATGCAATCCAGCCGCGGCCGGAGATGATCTCTGAAGAGTACATGCCGGCGTTGCAGATGCAGTAGTAGGAACCGGCGATACCGCCGAGACAGCCCGCCACGCAGATGGCTAAGAACCGTACCTTCCGGACGTTAATACCGGCCACATCGGCGGCTTCGGGGTTTTCGCCGCAGGAGCGCAGCGTCAGACCCAGCGAGGTCTTGAACAGGACGAAGCCCACGATGGCCACCAGTATATACGTCAGATAGGAGATGATATTTTGGGAGAAGAGAATGGGGCCGATGATGGGGATCTTGGACAGCAGGGGGATCTCCAGCACCTTCAGCGGGTCGATCTTCAGCGGTGTCAGCGGCGTGCCGTAGATAGCGCGGAAGAAGAACTTGCAGAATCCGGCCATCAGAATAGCGATGGCAGTACCCATGACGATTTGGTGTTGGTTCATGTACACGGTGGTAAGACCGTACAGCATGGCCACCAGCAGGCCGCAGATCATGGCCAGCAGGAAACCGAAGAAATAGCTGCCGGTGGAATAGACGCCAATAAAGCCGCCGAAGGCACCAGCCAGGAAGATACCTTCCACCGCCGTTACCATCATACCGGTGCGCTCGGCGATGATCTCGCCTACCGCGCCCAAGATCAGCGGAGTGCTCATGAAAACGGCGCGGGCGATCAGACTGACAAAAATATCCATACCTTATGCCTCCTCGCTTTCCGCTTTCATCTTCTTCAGCCGCCCCAGCTCGATCCTTCTGCGGAAGAAGAAGGAGATCAGCACAAAGAGCATGACGAAGCCTTGCAGCAGATCCACCACGCTGGAGGGCGCATCGGAAGCGTGTCCCAGCGCCGTGCCGCCCACCTGCAAAAAGCCGAACAGCAGCGCGGCGAAGATGATGCCGATGGGGTGAGAGTTGGCCAAAATGGCAATACCGACACCGAAGGAGCCGATGTCCACGTTGAAGTCAGGCAGCATCATGTGCTGCATACCGTTGACCTCCAAAAAACCGGCGAAACCGGCGATGGCACCGGAGATGGCGAAGGCCAGCATATACTGCCGGTTGGGATCGATGCCTGCCATGTCGGCGGCGTCACGGTTTAGACCGGTGACACGGATACGGTAGCCCACGGAGGTCTTGTACAGCAGGAACCACACGAAGATGGCTACCAATACGGAAAAGACGATGCCCCATGAGACCGATGTGCCGGGGATCAGCTTGGGCAGCCACACGGACTTGTCCAGATAGTCGGTTTTGATGTAATCGTGCTTGGATTCCTGCAGCACGGTACGCATCAGGAACAGGTTCATGTAGGTGAACACATAGGTGGACATCATGCTGACCAAAAACTCGTTGGCGCCGAACCGCGCCTTGAAAAAGCCGATAAGGAAGCCCACCAGTCCGCCTGCTGCTGCGGCACCGATGGCAGCCAGAATGATCACCACCACGCTGGGCAGAATACCGAAGAGTTTCAGGGAGATTGCGGCGGCAGTGATGCAGCCCACATAGAACTGACCCTGAATACCGATGTTGAAGAGTTTGGCCTTGTAGGTAAAAGCGAAGGCAAGACCGGTGAGGATCATGGGCGTGGTTTTGACCAGTATGTTACCCATGGAGTAGCCGTTGGCGAACACCTCGGAGAACATGACCTGCAGTGCATCCCAGGGCATCACACCGAAGAGAGGCAGGAAGGAGAAACTGAGTACCAGACCCAGCAGAATGGCCAGTACCGTCCAAAGAATGAAGTCGAGGGCGGTCTGCCGCTGGCGGGAAAGTTTCATTGTGCGCCCTCCTTTCTCTCGTCTGCGGGTGAGTCGATGGGAACACCGGCCATGAGAAGGCCGATCTGCTCCGTGGTCAGGGAGCCGTTGCGGTAGATACCCATGATCTTGCCCTTATACAGTACGGCAATGCGGTCACTGAGGGCGAAGATCTCCGACAGCTCCGTGGAGACCAGCAAGATGCTCTTACCCTGCGCCCGCTGGTCGAGGATAGTCTTGTGTACATAGTGGATGGCGCCGATGTCCAATCCGCGGGTGGGCTGGTCGATGAGGATGAGCCGCTGCCCCATGTCTACCTCCCGTGCCACTACCAGCTTCTGCTGGTTGCCGCCGGACAGGCTTCCGGCGGAGACGGTGTGGTCAGGCGCCTTGATGGCGTAATCCCGAATGGCGCGCTCCGTGTCATCGTTCAGCTTTTTCCGCTGGATAAGTCCCTTGCGGATCCATGTATCCAAATAGCTGGCTTTCAGCAGCATATTTTCCGAGAGGGAGAGGTCGGGCACCATGCTGTAGCGATAGCGGTCGGAGGCTAGATAGCCAATGCCGCGGGCGATATGCTGGCGGACGTTGAGACGGGTAATGTCTTCGCCGTCCAGCGTGATCTGTCCGGAGGAGGGGGAGAGGAAACCGTAAATGGCTTCACACAGCTCCTGTTGGCCGTTGCCGGATACGCCAGCAATGCCCAGTATTTCACCCTCGTGGATATCGAAGCTCACATCGGACAGCAGTGGTACTTCATTTTTGGGCTGTACCGTCAGGTGGCTGACCTGCAGGCGAGGGGCGCGGTGTTCCGCTGCGTCGGTATCGGGCTGGGGCAACGCCTCCAGCTCGTGGCCGATCATGATGTTGGCCAGCTCCCGCTCGTTGGTCTCCTCGCGGCGCAGCGTGCCGGTGATGCGGCCGTTGCGCATGACCACGATGCGGTCAGCTACTTCCATGACCTCTTTCATTTTGTGGGTGATGAACACCACGCAGTTGCCTTTGGCGGCATAATCGCGGATAAAGTTCATCAGCGTGTCGGACTCCTGCGGCGTCAGTACCGCCGTAGGCTCGTCCATGATGAGAATGCGGGCGTTGAGGTAGAGCGCTTTCAGGATCTCCACCTTCTGCTGGGCACCTACCGTCAGTTCGGATACCCGATCCTTTGCGGACAATTCAAAGCTGTAACGATCCGCCAGCTCCTGGATCTCCTTCTCCCGGGCGGGATAGTCGATCTTACCCTTGCAGTTGCCCAAAATGATATTTTCCGTCACCGTGTGGGCGGGTACTAGAGAGAAGTGCTGCTGGATCATGGAGATGCCCTGCCGGACGGCATCCTCCGGCGAGGCGATGCCTGCCGGTGCGCCGTCGATAAGGATCTCGCCGTCGGTGGCGTGGTAGAGACCGTAGAGGATCTTCATGACGGTGCTCTTGCCGGCACCGTTCTCACCCAGCAGCGCCAACACCTCGCCCTTGTGGAGGGTGATCGAAACGTCGTCGTTGGCCAGTACCTTGGCGAAGCGCTTGGTGATGTGGCGCAGCTCGACGACGGGCGTACTGTTCTTAGTCATACATTTTCTCCTGAAGCCTGCCCGCAGGGACGGACAGGCGCATGATGTGGCAAAAGTATGAGAGAGGATGTGCTTGGAAAACCTCTCTCATACTTTTGCGGTCAAGCGGCTGGGGGGAGAGCCGCTTCGTGCAGATTACTTGTTGACAACAAAGTTATCCTCGCATTTAATTGTGCCGTTCAGGATGTCCTCCGTGGCCTTCTCCACGGCGGCCTTGGCCTCGTCAGAGACCTGGTCGGTCATCTCGATGGTGATGATGCCCTCAGCCAAACCGGCCTCGGTGTAGCCGCGGACGCCGTCCACCAGCAGGGCGTTAACGGCCCAGGGATACAGCTTGGTCAGGTCAGCATAAGCGGAAGCGATGACGCACTCGGACTCATCGTTCTTGTTGCCGGCGAACGCCACGAACTTGGCGCCCTTGTCCTGGCAGGACTGGACAGCACCGGACTGACCCTCGTTGGAGTAGCAGTGAACGGTGTCAGCACCGTTGTCGATCATCTGGTCGGTGGTGGACTTGGTCAGAGCGATGTCGGTGAAGCTGTTGATATAGGCGCGCTGGGCGGAGGCGTCCTCAAAGCCGCGCTCCTTGGCCACCTTAATGGCAGCGGCATCATAGTTGTCCAGGCACTTGGTCATGGAAGCGGCGTCGGAGCCGCCCATGGTGGCGAACTGGCCATTCTCGGTGGCGTAACCGGCGACGATGCCCGCCAGATAGCTGGCCTCAAATTCACGGGGATAGATGGGGCACATATTGTCGGTGGTGGAGATGACACCGTTGATGGCGGAGTAGAGGGTGTTGGGATAGTTGGGAGCTACGTTGGCGATGGCATCGTCGAACTGGCTGCCGGCGGCCATGACCAGATCATAGCCCTTCTCACCGTACTCGGTGAAGGTAGCGTCGAAATCCTCGACGGCGCAGGACTCGATGACGTCCACGGTGATGCCGTAGGCGGCCTCAACGGCCTTGGCACCGGCGTAGTTGGAAGCGTTCCAGCTCTGGTCGTCGATGCTGCCGGGGAGCACCAGGGCGATCTTGGCCTTGGTGATGTCGAAAGCGCCGTTGTCACCGGCGGAGGGATCAACATCGTCAGTGCCGTTGTTGTTGCCGCAGCCCACCAGCAGGCTCATGGCCATAACGAGGCAGAGCAGGAATGCGAGAATTTGTTTCCGTTTCATGGTTCCGTTCTCCTTCTGTAAGTTGGTTTTGTGGGGAAGTGTTCGGCTTCCCTTCGATGGATAAATCATAACGAAGAGAGCGTCGAAGTAGTGTCGAAAAAGTGTCGAAAAAGTGTCGAAAATCGGGCGGATTTCCAAAAAATATCAGTAGAATCATAATTTTATCGTGATTTTTGCCAGTAGCAGCGCCGGAAGCCTTGACAACGCCTTTGCGTTATATTAAACTTGACGGAAAGCGAATGCGACCGTGTTTTTTCTGTCGAAGGGAGGCCGCTATGAGAACCTCCAGAATATATGTGACGCTGGATCTCTACACCATCCTCGTGGTGGTGATCCTACTGGGTATCTGTGTCTCTCAGCGCAAGCAGAACAAGTTCATCAACCGGTATTTTCTCGGTTGGATGTTCAGCCATGTGCTGATGTTGCTATGCGATATCTGCCGTTGGTGCCTGCGGGGTAAGATCGACATGAACCTGTTGTTCACCCTGATGTACATCGGCGAGTACGCGCTGGGACACGCCTGTTTTTTGCAGGCACACTACTATCTTACCGATATTTTGGTGCAGGACGAGAGATACCGCCGTCGATTACGTATCGCCGCGAGGGCGATCTTCGTGGTGATGGTATCACTGTGGATCTCCTCTTATTATAACCGCGTATTCTATACCATTACCTATAACTCCGTTAACGTCAACAGCAATCTCTATCCCCTCAGTCAGGTACCGGCGCTGGCGATGCTGGTGTACGATGTGGGGCTGGTGTACGACAACTTCAAACGCCGCAGTGGCCAACGGGGACTGCTGATGCTGAGTCTGACAGCTATCTTCCCGCTGATCGCCTTTCCGCTCCAAAGCCTGTGGAACGTGCAGATCGTGTTCATCAGCATGACGCTGTCCCTACTGAGCTGCTATGCGGCTATCAGCTCCGAGCAGAGCCGCCTTCTCTCCGAGAGCCGGATACAACTGGCGGAGAGTCGGGTGGCCATTTCCATGAGTCAGATACAGCCCCATTTTCTCTACAATGCGCTGGGCTCTATCAGCACCCTGTGCGACATCGACCCCGCCAAGGCGCGGGATGCTACCGACCACTTCGCCGAGTATCTGCGGATGAATCTGGAGAGCATGGAGCGCTTCGCGCCCATTCCCTTTGATCGGGAGCTGAGCCATGTGCGCACCTATCTGTGGCTGGAGACCATGCGCTTCGGTGACAAGCTGCGGGTGTCCTACGACATCGGCACTACCGCATTTCAGATACCGGCGCTGTCGGTGCAGCCGCTGGTGGAGAATGCGGTGAAGCACGGCATCTGCGTCCGCGAGGAGGGCGGCAGCGTCCTGATCTGTACGCGGGAGCGGGAGGAGGCATACGAGATCACCATTCAGGATGACGGTGTGGGCTTCAGGGTCAACGAGGAAAAGCAGGACGGGCGGGTTCACATGGGCATCAAAACCGTCCGCAAGCGGTTGGCGTTGATGGTGGGTGGTACGCTGTGGATCGAGAGCCGGCCGGGTCACGGCACCCTGGCGCGGATCACCATACCGAAAGAGCGGAATGAAGAAGGAGGTGTGTTGCCATGCTGATCATTGCGGTGGATGACGAGCGGCTGATGCTGGAGCGTATGCGTCGCTGTGTCACGGAAGCGGAGCCGGAGGCGGAGCTGTTTCTGTTTTCCTCGTCGGTGGAAGCGCTGGAATTCGCGGAGAGCCACAGCATCGACGTGTGCTTTTTGGACATCAGCATGGCGGCCATGGACGGCGTGACGCTGGCCAAGCGCATCAAGCTCATCCAGCCGCGGGTGAATATCATCTTCACCACCGGCTACGCCGAATATATGCCCGATGCCTTTTTGCTGAACGTCAGCGGCTATCTGCTCAAGCCGGTGACAGTGAAGATGGTGCGGGAGCAGTTGGACATTCTCCGCTTTCCGGTGCGGGAACAGGAGACAAAGAAGCTGCGGCTGCGGTGCTTCGGCAATTTCGAGGTGTTCTGCGGCAGTCGTCTTGTTCGTTTCCGCCATGGCAAGACGAAGGAACTCTTGGCCTATCTGACCAGTCGCCGCGGTGCTATGTGCACCAATCGGGAGATTATGGCTACTATTTGGGAGGAGGACTCCCACGCTTCCTACTTCCGCGATCTGCGGAAGGATCTGATGGACACGCTGACCTCCGTAGGCCACGCCGATGTGGTGGAGGTAGGGCGGGGTAAGATGGCGCTCATCGTGGAAAACGTGGAGTGCGACTACTACCAGTGGCTGGACGGAAAGGTCAGCGGTATTAACGCCTACCGCGGGGAATTCATGAGCCAGTACTCCTGGGCGGAGTTTATCAATGCCTCTCTGTGGCGGAACGTATAGCACAACCCGAAAAAGAACGGCGGGCTCGCGGCAAAGTCGCGAGCTCGCCTTGCTTTTCCGTCATATCCCGCCCCTCTCACCCATAGGATAGCAGGGAGGGGAGGGTCGTTATGC